>CAXTFX010000051.1:0-14688 GCA_964243185.1 uncultured Chthoniobacterales bacterium | reverse complement strand
GCGGGGCGGAGGCGAACGAGGGGTTGTTCAAGCTGGCGCGCAAGTTCGGCCACGATTCCCGGCCGGGCGGGCGCTTCGAGGTGGTCACGTTCCACGACTCCTTCCACGGTCGCACCCTGGCCGGCATCGCGGCCACGGGGCAGGACAAGGTGAAAAAGGGGTTTGACCCCGCCACGCCCGGCTTCCTGAAGGCGACCTTCAACGACCTCGCCAGCGTGGAGGCCGTCCTCACCCCGCGGACGGCGGGCATCCTGCTCGAACCGATCCAGGGCGAGATCGGCGTCATCCCGGCCGAGGCGGAGTTCCTGCGCGGCCTGCGTAAACTCTGCGACGAGCGGGACCTGCTCCTGATGTTCGACGAAATCCAGTGCGGCTTCGGCCGGACGGGGGACTGGTGCGGCTGGCATTCCCTCGGCGCGCCTGAGGTCGTGCCCGACGCCATCGGCTGGGCCAAGGGCATGGCCGCCGGCTTCCCGATGGGGGCCTTCTGGGTGCGCGAACGCGGGGTGACGTTAACGGACGGCACGCCGGCCGCCCTGCCCGACCTGCTCGGCCCCGGCACGCACGGGACGACCTTCGGCGGCACGCCGCTGGGTTGCGCCGTCAGCATCGAGACGCTGGCGACCATCGAGGACGAGGACCTGTTGACGAACGCCGCCGAGCGCGGCCAGGAAGCCGTGTCCGCCCTGAACGCCTCCAACCTCCCGGCGATCAAGGTTGTCCGCGGGCGCGGGTTGATGCTGGGCATCGAGCTGGACCCGGAAGCCGCGGCGACGCAACCGGGTTGGCAGAAGGACCCGGACACGCTCCTCAGCCGCAAGGTCGCCCTGCGCTGCCAGGAGGCCGGCCTGCTCGTCGTCCCCGCCGGCGCGCACCGGGTCCGACTGTTGCCGCCGCTGAACGTGACGGCGGAGGAGATCAGGCGCGCCGCGGGAATCTTCCTCGGCGTGCTCAAGGCGGCCGAGGTGCACTAACCTCCCATGCGCCGCCTCATCTTCGTGTTGGCCGGGGTGCTCCTGCTCGGATTGGCCGCGGCGTTGCTGGGGCGGTTCTACGAGCCGGCCCAACTGGCGATGATGTGGGTGATCTGGATCGGTGCCGCCGCGCTGGTCTTCGTCGCCGGCCTGCTCGGCTTCTACCGCTGATTCCCCATGCGCCACCTCCTTTCCCTCGAATCGCTCACCGGCGACGAAATCCGCCGCCTGCTCGCGCTCACGGCCGAGATGAAGGCCACCCGCGGGCACCATGCCGCGCACCCGCTGCGGCACCGCTGCTGGGGGATGATCTTCACGAAGTCCAGCACCCGGACGCGGGTGTCCTTCGAGGTCGCCATCCGCGAGCTGGGCGGGGACGCCCTGTTCTTCAGCGCCGCGGACCTCCAGCTCGGCCGCGGCGAGCCCATCGAGGACACCGCCCGCGTCATGGGCCGGATGCTCCACGGGGCCGTCATCCGCACGTTCGCGCAGTCGGACGTGGAAACGTTTGCCCGCTACAGCGGCCTGCCCACGGTCAACGCGCTGACCGATGCGGAGCATCCCTGCCAGATCTTGGCCGACCTGTTCACCATCGCGGAACTCCTCGGGGACTGGCGCGGGAAGACGGTGTGCTTCCTCGGCGACGGCGCCTGCAACGTGCCCGTGTCCTGGCTGTGGGCGGCGGCCCGGCTGGGGGATTTCCGGCTCGTCGTCGGCGCCCCGGAAAAGTATCAACCCGACGCCGCCCTGCTCGCCCGCGCCCGGGCCGCCGGGGCGGACGTGCGCTGCGAGACCGACCCGCGCGCCGCCGCCGCCGGGGCGGATGTGCTCTACACGGACGTCTGGGTGTCCATGGGCATGGAGGCCGCGGCCGGCGAACGGCTGCGCGACCTCGCCGGCTACGGCATTGACGCCGCGCTGGTGGCCGCGGCCAAGCCCGGCGCGCTGGTCATGCACTGTCTGCCCGCCTACCGAGGCAAAGAAATCTCCGCGGAGGTGCTGGAGGCGCACGCGGACACGGTCTTCACGGAGGCCGAAAACCGCCTGCACGCGCAGAAAGCGGTGTTGAGCGTTCTAGCCGAAGGCGTTTGAGCGTTACCCGCCGCGCGGGAGAAAACGTTGCGGCCGGACTTGAACCCCCTAGATTGCCTCCCCCCGCCCGCCCTCCCCCCGGCACCCGCCGGGCGGTCGGCGTTAACCCCATCCCGTTTTCCGCTTTCATGTTACATTTCGCCCCCGCCCCCGCGCTCTCCCTCCTCAGCTCCGGCATCAACCTCTCGCTGATCCTCGCCCTCCTCGGGCTGGGCGCGGCCGGCTACCTCGTCAGCCTCGTTTTACGCGCCCCGGCCGGGGACGGGCGCATGAAGCAGGTCGCCGCCGCCATTGAGGAAGGCGCCAAGGCGTATCTCAACCGGCAGGTGGTCTCCATCGGCGTCATCGCCGCCGTCATCTTCGTCCTGGTCCTGCTGACCAAGGGCGCGGGCACCGGGCTGGGGTTCCTGCTCGGGGCGGCCTGCTCGCTGGCGGCCGGCTTCGTCGGGATGCGGATCGCCGTGCTGGCCAACGTCCGCACCGCGCAGGCGGCCAGCCAGGACCGGCACTCGGCCATGCGCGTGGCCTTCAATGGGGGCGCCGTCACCGGGCTGCTCGTCGTCGGGCTGGCCCTGTTGAGCGTCGGGTTGTTCTACGTGCTGACCCTGAAGATCACCGGCAACCCGCGCACGGCGGTGGACTCCCTCATCGGCCTCGCGCTCGGCTCCAGCCTGATCTCGGTCTTCGCCCGGCTCGGCGGCGGCATTTACACCAAGGCGGCGGACGTGGGCGCGGACCTCGTGGGCAAGATCGAATCGCACCTCGACGAGGACGATCCCCGCAACCCCGCGACCATCGCGGACAACGTCGGCGACAACGTCGGCGACTGCGCCGGCATGGCGGCGGACGTGTTCGAGACCTACGCGGTTTCCCTCATCGGGGCCATCCTCATCGGCGCCCTGATCGTCAAGACCGGCCTGGTCGCCGCCCCGGCCATCGTGGCGGCGCCCGCGCCGGCCGTCACCGCCACCGCGCCGGGGACCGGGGCCGTGCCCGTCTCGCCGGGGTCCACCTCGCAGGTGTCCCCCGCGCCCGTCGCCACCGTCCCCAACGCCGAGCCCTCGCTCACCGCGACGGCCGTCGCCACGGACTCCGCCGCGGCCATCGTTTACCCGTTCCTGCTCGGGGGCATTTCCATCCTCGGCGCCATCGTGGGCATCGTGGCGGTGAACGTGCGCCGCGTCGCCCCCGGCCGCGCGCTGCTGGAGGGGGTGGTCGCCAGCGGGATCGTTTCCGCCGTGCTGTTCTGGCCGGTCACGCACGCGCTGTTCCGCGACGGGGTGCTCGTCAACGGCGTGTTCCACTCGGCCAACGCCCTCTACGCCGCCGCGCTGGTCGGCCTGCTGCTGACGGGTGCCGTCGTGGCGATCACCAACTTCTACACCTCCACGGACTACTCCCCCGTGCGCCGCATCGCCCTGGCCTCCGAGACGGGGCACGCGACGAACATCATCGCCGGCATCGCCACCGGGCAGCGGGCCACCGCCCTGCCGGTCCTGTGCATCGCCGCCGCCATCCTGGCGTCCTACCGGTTCGGCGGGCTCTACGGCATCGCCATCGCGGTCATGTCCATGCTCTCGATGGCGGGGATCATCATCTCCCTGGACGCCTTCGGCCCGATCACGGACAACGCCGGCGGGGTCGCCGTGATGTCCGACCTGCCCAAGAGCGTGCGCGCCGTCACCGACGAGCTCGACGCCGTGGGCAACACCATGAAGGCCGTCACCAAGGGCTACGCCATCGCCTCCGCGGGCCTGGCCGCCCTGGTGCTCTTCGGCTCCTACGTGGAGGAGCTGCGCGCCCACCTCCTCTCCCACGCCCGGCCCGGCATCGAGGCGCTGCTGAATTTTTCGTTGAACGACCCGAAGGTCATCATCGGCCTGTTCCTCGGCGGGTTGCTGCCGTTCCTGTTCAGCGCCATGAGCATGGACGCCGTGGGCAAGGCCGCCGGGGCCGTCGTGCGCGAGGTGCGTCGCCAGATCGCCGCCCGCCCGGGCATCCTGCGCGGGGAGGACACACCGGAATACGGCAAGTGCGTGGACATCGTCACCAGGGCCGCGCTGCGCGAGATGATCCTGCCCGCGCTGCTGCCCGTGTTCGCCGTGCTCGCCGTGGCCGCCACCCCGGTGCTCGGCCCCGTGGTCCTGGGCGGGATGCTGGTCGGCACCATTGTCACGGGTCTGTTCCAGGCCATCGCCATGACCTCCAGCGGCGGGGCCTGGGACAACGCCAAGAAATACATCGAGGAGGGCCACCACGGCGGCAAGGGATCCGCCGCGCACGCCGCGAGCGTGACGGGGGACACCGTGGGCGACCCCTACAAGGATACCTCCGGCCCGGCCATCAACCCGATGATCAAGGTGGTCAACGTGCTGGCGATCCTGGTGATCCCGCTGTTTTTCTGAGGTTTGCGAGGTTTCGCGCGGGCCGCACCTTGCCCTTGGTTTAACGGGGGACCGGGCGGCGACGGACCTTCGATTCTTTCGCTGCCGGCGTCCCGACCCTCCTCCCAAACCAACCTCTCTCGTATGCCGAGCCTGCCCATTTTCTCCCTGGACGGCCGGGTGGCCATCGTCACTGGCGGCAGCCGGGGCATCGGCTTTGAGATCGCCAAGGCGATGGCGGAGAGCGGCGCGCGCGTCGTCATCGCCGACCGGCTCCGGGACGAGGGGGAGGCCGTCGCCGCCCAGCTCGGCGGCCGGTTCGTCCAAACCGACGTGACCGACTCCGCCTCCGTGCGCGCGCTGGCCGCCGCCGTCGTCGCCGCGCACGGGCGCATTGACATCCTGGCCAACATCGCCGGCATCGCTCATAACGTGGCCGCCGAGGAGGTCAGCGACGAGGATTGGCGCCGGGTCATGGCCGTCAACCTGGACGGGGTCTTCTTCTGCTGCCGGGAGGTGGGCAAGGTCATGCTGGCCCAGGAGCCGCGCGGCGGGGTCATCGTCAACATGGCCTCCATGTCGGGGCTGATCGCCAACCACCCCCAGCCCCAGGCCGCCTACAACGCCTCCAAGGCCGGGGTGATCCTCTTGACCAAGAGCCTGGCGGGGGAATGGGCGCAGCGCGGCGTGCGGGTCAACGCCCTCGCCCCGGGCTACGTGGCCACCCCCATGACCAAGCTGGGCCTGGACACCCCGGAGTGGAGGCGCGCCTGGCTGGCGGCCATCCCCCTGGGCCGGCTGGGCGAGCCGCACGAGATCGCCCCCCTGGCCGTCTTCCTAGCCAGCGACGCTTCCAGTTACATGACCGGGTCCGCCGTGGTCATTGACGGCGGCTACACCGCGTGGTGACGCTCCGGGCCGGGCCGCGTCCTTCCTTTTCCCCAACCCCCGTGAACCCCATCGGAATCCACTACGGCTATTGGACCCAGAACTGGGACGTTGACTTCGTTCCCCTCGTTCACAGAGCCAAGAGATCGGGCTTCGACGTCCTGGAGGTGAACGCCGGCACCGTGACCCGGTCCAGCGAGCCGGAGCGCGACCGGCTCAAGCGGGCGGCGGCCGACGCCGGCCTGGGGCTGACCTACTGCATCGGTCTCCCCCCAGACCTGGACCTCGCCTCCGCCGACGCGGCCACCCGGGAGCGGGGCGTCGCCTTCCTGCGGGAGATGACGCGCACGGTCGGGTCCCTGGGGGGCACCTGCCTCACCGGGATCATCTACAGTTCGTGGCCCCGCAAGCTGTTGCCGGGCGAGGACAAATGGGCCTGCGTGGACCGCAGCGTCGCCGGCGTGCGGGCGGCGGTCAAAACGGCGGAGGATTGCGGGGTGACGCTCAACGTCGAGGTCGTCAACCGCTTCGAGCAGTTCATCATGAACACCGCCGCGGAGGGAATCGAGTTCGTGCAACGGGTGGACAGCCCGAACTGCCGGGTGCTGCTGGACACCTTCCACCTGAACATCGAGGAGGACAGCATCCGCGAGGCCATCGTCGCCACCGGCGACCACCTCGGACACTTTCACATTGGGGAAACCAACCGCCGTCCCCCCGGACGCGGGCGCATCCCGTGGGCCGAGGTTTTCGGCGCGTTGGGCGAGATCAACTACCGGGGCGCCCTGGTGATGGAGCCTTTCGTGGTCCCCGGCGGCGAGGTGGGCCGGGACATCTCCGTGTATCGCGACCTGCGGCACGGCTACGACCTGGACGCGGAGGCCGCGCGGTCGGTCGAGTTCGTGCGCGCCGGGTTGGCGGCGCACCCCGCCCCGACCGCGGCGGGTTAGGCGACTCCGTCCTAAAACTTGGAAACGCGGGCCGGGCGGTCCCGCTCCCCGCGCGCCCTCACCGCCCCAAAATCCCCGCGAACGCCGCCGCGTCCGCGCGGCTAAACGTCACCGGGCGAGCCGTGGGCGGGTTGTATTCGAACCGGAGGGCGTTGGCGTCCACGGCCACCAGGCGCAGCTCGCCGCCGTAGCGCAGGTCGCCGACCTTGCCGAACTCCTGGCCCGGCGCGGCCCCGCCGGCCGAGAATTTCCGCAGGCCGGCGCCAAGGGTTTCAGCCAGTTGGCCGAGCGTCTTGGACTTGCCCGTGTTGACGACCGTATAGGCCGTGGAGGAGCGCCCGACGCCGGTCTCGCGGCTGACGAACTGGATGCGTTGCCCCTTCGCCGCGGAATCGAGCGGCGCCGTGGCGAGAACCTGGTAGCTGGCGGAGCCGTCCGCGCCGCCCTTACCGGCCGCACGGCCGATCTCGACGGGGAGCATCTCCCCCGCCGCGGGCGGCGGCGGTGCCGCCGGGGCCTGGGCGGAGGACGGCGTGGGCGCGGACAAGGCGAGCAGGGCGAGGCATGGGAGGAGGAACTTCATGGGGAGGAGGGAAGGCGGTGTAAACCCCCCCGTTTCGGGCGTGCCCTCCCAGGTGGCCGTTGGGAGGGATCGCTCCGGGCGCCGCGGGTCCTCCCTTTTGTGACAAAATGGTTTTTCACTTTCCCGCGACCTCGCCGCCCCGCGGGGGTTGTTACCGGAGAAATCCCCGGCACCGGGATTGCTCTGTCCTCCCCCGACCATGCTCGACCCCCTGCCCCAGGAACAGTGGTCCAAGACCACCGCGTCCCACCTGCTCTCCCGCGCGGCCTTCGGCGGCACGCACCACGACCGCAAGGTCCTCTACCGGCTCGGCCGCGACGCGGGCATCGCCGCGGCGGTGGATTCCCTGCTCGAGCTGCCCGTCAACTGGGAGGCGTTCCCGCTCCCCCCGTGGGCGGCGGACCTCTCCAACGGCGACACGCTCACCGAGGCCGACCGCTCCTACGACTTCACCGGCTGGTTCCTCGCGCAGATGGCCGGGGCGCCGGGGCCGGCGGCGAAGATGTTCAAGTTCTTCGTGGACCACTTCCCCATCAAGTATGAGGACCTGTCCAAGGAGCGGCGTTACATCTACTTCCTCCGCCATTTCGACCTCCTGCGGCGCCACGCCCTGGGGAACTTCGGCGACCTGTTCCGCGCCATGTCCTTTTCCGAGGGCATGATGCAAATGCTCTCCCTAGCCGGCAGCGTGCGCGGGTCCGTGAACCAAAACTACGGGCGGGAAGCGATGGAACTCTTCACGCTCGGCGTCAACGGCGGCTACACGGAGGCTGACGTCGCCGCCAACGCCGCCGCCTTCACCGGCCACCGGCTCGCCGCCACCGCGCCCTACCTGGCCTACCTGGACGAGACCCGCTACACCACCGGCGCGAGCAAAGGCCAATACCGTTACATTGACGACTCGCCCAAGACGCTGCTCGGCCAAACGATCCGCACGTATCAGGACGCCAACGACGTGCTCCTGGCCAGCCCGGCGACCGGCCGCTACCTGGCGTGGAAGCTCTGGCGCTACTTCGTCAGCCCGGACCCGGCGGACGATCTCGTCGCGGCCCTGGGGGCGTTGTTCCAGTCGTTAAATTACGAGGTTAAACCGTTCCTGCGCGCCCTCTTCCGGTCCGCCGCGTTCTACGACCCCGCGAACGTCGGCACGCTGGTCAAGGACCCCGAGGACTGGCTGGTCGGCGCGTTCAAGGCCCTCGAACTGCCGGCCCCGCCGCCGCGGACGTTTTCCACCGCCGCCGAACAGCTCGGGCGCAACGCCCTGGAACCCGTCTCCATCGCCGGCTGGCCCGAGCCGGAGGGCGAGGGCAACGAGTGGCTCGGGGCCGGGGCGATGTTGTCCCGCATGAACCTCCCGCTGCTCTTCACCGACGGCTCGACCAAGCCGCTCGCCAAGGCTTCCGCCGTCACCAAGGAGTTGCCCCTGCCGATGGCCGACCTGATGCTGTTGGTCCCCGCCGACCTGCGCGACCCGGCGCGGTTCGGCGACCTGGTGAACAAGCTCTGCCAACGGCTGCTGCCGTTCACGACGTTGAGCGACCTCCAGAAGCAGGCGCTCCTGGATTACCTCACCGCCGACCAACTGGCCCCCGGCTCCGACGCCTTTTACCGCGCGCTCATCCGGCAACTCATGTCGCTACCGCAGTTTCAGTTAGCCTAGGTGGACGGCGCGGTCCCTCGCGCCGTTAATCGCGGCGAAGCCGCCTGAGTGAGATTTCAGGCGCTTCGCGCAGCAATGGCGCGAGGGACCGCGCCATCCACCCCAGAAAATCCTATGCACCACGACGACCGCCCTCAGATCGTTTCACCCCCGCGCCCCGGCACCTCGCGACGCGACTTCCTGCGGCGGTCCGTTTTCGGCGCCACCGCCTGCCTGACGCTCCCGAGCTTCCTGGGCAACGGCCTGTTCGCCTTGGATGCCCGCGCCGATTCCGCCCCGCCCACCGGCAAAGACGGCCCCATCGTCGTCATCGTCCAGCTCGGCGGGGGCAACGATTCGCTCAACACCGTCATCCCCTACCAAAATCCGCTCTACTACTCCGCCCGGCCGAACCTCGCCGTGCCGCAGGCCAGCGTCCTCAACCTGGACGGCCAGATCGGGTTGCACCCGGCCATGACGGCCCTCAAAGGGTTGTGGGACGAGGGCGGTCTCGCCATCGTCAACGGCGTCGGCTACCCGAACCCGAACCTTTCCCACTTCACCGGCACGGACAACTGGAACACCGCCGAGCCCGGCAAGCCCGTGCGCGACGGCTGGCTGGGCCGCTACTTCGACCACCAGTGCAGCGGCCGGCCGCCGACGGTGGGCTTCGAGACCTCCGACACTGCCACCCTGGCCTTCAAGGGCAGCGCGCTCGGGGTGAGCGTCGGCACCCCGGCCCGGTTCAACTGGCAGAACCCCGGCACGGCCGCCGCCGCCAACCTGGACCCGGCGATGGTCAACCTCCAGCACCAGCTCATCAAGCTGGACCGCCCGTGGGACTCCGGGCTGGGCAAGGACGCCTTGGCCTACGTCCAACGGCAGGCGCACAACGCCCTGGTTTCCTCCGCCGACGTGCAGGGCGTCCTCGCCGGCGCCACGTCCGCCAACGGATTCCCGCACGCCGCGTTCCCGAAGTCGTTCCTCGGCAGCGAACTCCAAAACGTCGCCGCGCTCATCAGCGGCAACCTGGACACAACGGTCTATTACGTCCACGCCGGCGGCTTCGACACCCACCAGAACGAGGTGCTCGTCACCAACGGCGTCGCCGACCCAACTAAGGGCACCCACGCCGGCCTGATGGCGGACCTGTCCAACTCCATCGCCGCCTTCGCCGCCGAAATGAAGGCGCAGGGCAAGTGGGACCGCGTGCTGCTGTTCACGTTCTCGGAGTTCGGCCGCAAGCTCATCGAAAACGGCACCCACGGCACCGACCACGGCGCCGCGGCCAGCCTGTTCGTCGCCGGCGGCCGGGTGAAGGCGGGGACGTATGGCCGCATCCCGGACCTGGCCGCCTCCGCGCTCGTTTCCGACCATTCCCTGGTCTTCAACGTGGACTTCCGCAGCGTTTACGCCACCGTGCTCCAGAATTGGCTCGGGGTCCCCGCGTCCGCGATGGGCGACGTGCTGCCCGGGGCCGCGGGCGTGCCGTTGCTAGGCTTCGTCTGATCCGGGTCGGACGGCCTGGGCCAGTAACATTCCCCAGCACCAACCCGCCCGGTAGGTGTCCACCTCCACGGGGCGAAAACCCGCTTCCTCCAACCACCGCCGCAACTCCGCCCGCCCGTAGATGCGATGCAGCGCCCGGCGCTGCCAACGCAGGTAAACACCGATCAGCCGGGAAGTTAAGAAATCGCCGCCCCAGTCCGTCAACACGAGCCGACCGCCGGGACGCAGGACCCGCCGCACCTCCGCCAGGGCGGCTCCCGGCTGGCGCACGTAGTGGAACACGCTCGCGGAAACCACCGCGTCAAAGCTCGCGTCCGCGAACGGCAAACGCTCCGCCGCCGCCTCGCGCAGGAGCCTATCGGCCGCCAGCCCGGGCAGGCGCCGCCGGGCGAGCGCCAACATCTCCGGCACGGGGTCCACACCCGCGAGCCGGACCCCGGGCACCGCGCGGTGGAGCCGTTCCAACAGGAACCCCGTCCCGCAGCCCACGTCCAGGATGCGCTCGCCAGGTCGGGCGTCGAGCCGGTCGAGGACCGCCCGCGTGGTCCGGTCGAGGTAAGCGGCCCAGCGGGCATCGTAAACGGCCGCGTCGCGGGCGTATTCGGCGTGCAGGGGCCCGTCGCGGTCGGGGGGCGGCATGGGAAAAGGTTAAAGCGGGGTCGCGGGTGCTTCGGTCGCCGCGGGGATTTCCAGGAAAACCACCTCCGTCCCCCCGTAGCGCCGTTGACGGAGAACGTTCCAGACCGTTCCCCCCGGCAACGGCCGCCCCGGCGCCTTTTCCAGGATGAGCCGCCCGTCCACCGCGAGGAGTCCCGGGAGCTCCGGGACGCCCAGCAGCCGCGCCCCCGGCTCGTCCGCCCCCGGCGACTTGGCGGCGTAGGGCGGGTCGGCAAAAATCAGGTCGAACGGTCCCCCCGCGACGCCCTGGCCACCGCCGCGCGCCAGCACGGCGAACACCTCCGCCTGGTGAACCGTCGCCGACGGCCCGGTCAGCCGCGTTTTCTCCAGGTTGCGCCGGATGGTTTCCACCGCGCGCCGGTCGCTCTCCACGAAGATCACCGCCGCGGCGCCCCGGGAAAGCGCCTCGATGCCCAGGGCCCCCGTGCCGGCGAACAGGTCCAACACCCGCGCGCCGATGACCCGTTCCCCCAGCGCGGAGAAGATCGCCGCCCGGACCTGATCCATCGTCGGCCGCAGGTCCGTCTTGGGGACGAACAAGGGAATGCCTCCCGCGGTGCCGGCGATAACTCGCATGGGGCCGGCTACGCCGGAATGACGAAATCAGAAATCCGAAGCCCGAGGGAAATCCCAAGCCCGAAGCTCGAAATCCGCCGTTTGCTCTCGTCATCCAACCATTCGGTCATGGTTTCTGGTTTCGTCCTTCGGGCTTCGTCATTCCGCGCGAAGCGCGGTCATTCCTCCCCGATCAACGTCCGCCGCAGCCAATCGAACGCGGCTTGGGTCGCGCGGTATTTGAACGTTTCCCGGTCCGTCGTCGGGAAGAACAGCTTGCGCGCCTGCGCTCTGCCGTCCGGCGTGGCCAACCCCATGAACATCGTGCCCACGGGCTTCTCGGGCGTGCCGCCGTTGGGACCCGCAAACCCGGTCGTCGCCAGCGCGTAATCCGTCCCGGCGACCCGGCGCGCCCCCGCGGCCATCGCGGTGGCCACGGGCTCGGAAACGGCGCCGCCGTGCGTCAAGATGGTTTCCTGCGGGATGCCCAGCACGGCCGTCTTGATCTCGTCCGTGTAGGTCGTCAGCCCGAGGGAGAACACGTGGGACGCGCCCACGCAGTTCGTCAGCCGGTGCGCGAGCAACCCGCCCGTGCAGCTCTCGGCGACGGACAGGGTTTGCCCGCGCTCGGTCAACAGGCGCACGAGCACGGCTTCCAACGTCTCGCCGCGGTTGGAGACGAGGTGTTTACGCAGGTTGTCGGCGACGATGACGTCCGCCTTGGCCAGCGTTTCCAAGTCCCCGATCAGCCGCAGGTCCACCTCGCCGACCCGCGCGCAGTAACCAACCTCCAGGCCCATGCCCTCCAGCGTCGCGCCGACCCGCTCCTCCACCCACGATTCCCCGATGCCGGCGAGCCGGAACACCCGCATCGCCGGGCGTTGCTCGTCCGCGGGGATCAATCCTTTGAGGACCGGCACGACTTGATCGGAGAACATCGGCCGCAGCTCCCGCGGCGGCCCGGGCAGCAGGAACAGGTGCGGCGCGGGCATCGGCCCCGTTTGCGCCGGCAGGTAGAGGCCGGGCGCGGTGCCGTGGTGGTTGTATAAAACCTGCGCGCCCCGGGGAACCTGCGCCTGGCGGACGATGCGTTCGTTGAGCGTCTTGCGTCCGAACTTGGCGAACTTCTCCTCCAGGTCCGCGACGATAGCCGGGTCGGTCGCCAGCGGCCGGTCGAGCAGTTCGGCGGCGATGTCGCGCGTCAGGTCGTCCGAGGTCGGCCCGAGGCCGCCGGTGACGAGCACCACGTCCACGCCGCGGGCGAAGCCGGCCGCGAGCGCGTCCCGGATCGCCGGACCGTCGGGGACGCACTGCTGGCGCTAGATACGCAGGCCGAGCTTGAAGAGTTCCTCGCCCAGGAAGGCGAGGTGCGTGTTCACGACGCTGCCCAGGAGCAGCTCGGTGCCGGTGTTGAGGACTTCGATTTTCAAGGCAATGGAATCGTGTCAAAACTGGAGGGATAGCCCGCGAAACACGCGAAAAGACGCGAAAGAAAGGCCGGAAAAAACCAAGGCTCTTCTTCCTTTTTGCCTTTTCCTTTCGCGTCTTTTCGCGTGTTTCGCGGGCACCCCCCTCTGCCTCAGAGCTTTTGCGCGACCTTTTCGAGCGTGTAGAACTCGATGATGTCGGCTTCCTGGTATTCGTCGTAGTTGCCGAGCTTGATGCCGCACTCGGTGCCGGCGCGGACTTCCTTCACGTCGTCCTGGAACCGGCGCAGGGTTTCCACGGCGCCGTCATAGACGGACTGGCGGCGGCGCAGCACGCGGGCGCGGGCCGTGCGGGCGGCGCGGCCGTCGTTGACGATACAACCGGCCACACTGCCCTTGGACGTGTCGAACACCTTCTTGACCTCGGCGTGGCCGATGACCGTTTCGCGCGTCTCCGGGTCGAGCAACCCGGCCATCGCCTCGCGCACCTGGTCGATCAGCTCGTAGATGATGGAATACAGCTTGATCTCCACGCCCTCGCGCTTGGCCCCGGCCACGGCGGCGTTCTCCACCTTCACGTTGAAGCCGATGATGACGGCCTCCGACGCGCTGGCCAGCAGCACGTCGTTGTCCGACACGGGGCCGACGCCGGTGTGCACGAAATCAATCTCGGCCTTGTCGGTTTTGATGTCCTTGAGGGCGCCGATGATGGCTTCCAACGAGCCCTGCACGTCCGATTTGAGGACCAGGTTGAGCGACTTCTTACCGGGGCCGGAGCGGGCGAACAGGTCGGTTAACGTCGCGCGCGGCGGGGCCACCAGGGTTTTCTGGCGGTGCTCGAACAGCCGTTCCTCGGACAGCGCCTTGGCGTCGCGCTCCGTTTCCATGACGAGGAACTCGTCGCCGGCGTTGGGTAAACCGCTGAAGCCGATGATCTTCACCGGCACGGAGGGCTCGGCCCGCTTCACGGGTTTGCCGAGGTCGTCGAACATGGCCTTCACCTTGCCGGAGAACGAACCGCAGATGAACGGGTCGCCCGTTTCCAGCGTGCCGGTCTGGACGATGACCGTGGCCACCGGACCGCGGCCGGGCTCGAACGAGGCCTCGATGACGGACCCGCGCATGGACTGGCTGGGCGAGGCCTTGAGGTCGAGGAGCTCCGCCTGGGTGACGAGCAGGTCGAGCAGCTCTTTGATGCCTGTGCCCTTGGTCGCCGACACCGGGACGCAGGTGGTGTCGCCGCCCCAGTCGTCGGGTTGCAGGCCGCTTTCCTGGAGCTGCGCCTTGATGCGGTCCACGTTGGCGCCGGGCAGGTCCACCTTGTTGATGGCGACCATGATGGTCGCGTGGGCCGCCTTGGCGTGGGCGATGGCTTCCCTGGTCTGCGGCATGAGCCCATCGTCCGCGGCGACGACGAGGATGACGATGTCCGTCACGTTCGCCCCGCGGGCGCGCATGGCCGTGAAGGCGGCGTGGCCCGGGGTGTCGAGGAACGTGATCGGGTGGCCGTCCACCGAGACGCGGTAGGCGCCGATGTGCTGGGTGATGCCGCCGGCCTCGCCCGCGGCGACGCGGGTCTTGCGGATGGCGTCGAGCAAGGACGTTTTGCCGTGGTCCACGTGACCCATGACGGTCACGATGGGGGCGCGGGTGTGGAGCTCCGTCTCCTTCGGCTTCTCGACGACGGGCGGCGGGGCGACGACGGGGTCGGGCCGATGGACGCCCGTGCCCGTTTTGCGTCGCTCGGCCTCGAAGGTGAAACCGAATTTCTGGCAGAGGCTGACGACGACCTCCGGTTCCAGGACGGTGGTCTGGCTGGCGAAAACGCCGAGCGGGATGAGTTCCTTGACGATCTGGAACGTCTTCAGGCCCATCGCCGCGGCGAGGTCCTTGACCATCACGGGCGGCTTGAGGTGAATGATCTTCGCCTCGGCATCAACCACCCCCGCGGGCTCGGTCGCCCCGTCCACCGCGGCCCAGTCAGACGACACCGAGAAGATCACCGACCC
>CAXTFX010000050.1:0-14930 GCA_964243185.1 uncultured Chthoniobacterales bacterium | reverse complement strand
AGCAGCCCCTCGCAAACCTGCATGGTAAGCTGACTCGCCACGGCCAGAGAGGCGGCGGGGCCAACGGCGGGGGCGAGGTCGGCGGCGTTGCGGAGGCAGCGCGCTGCCGCCGAGAGGGTGTCGCGGATGTCCTCGTCCTTCATCGCGCGGCCACCATAAGCCGGTGCCACGCCGTGTAAACCGATCGTTACGTCACGTAAGATGCTCTCTGGTTGCTGCATTGCAGCAGTCATAGACCCTAAACTATACGACAGGAAGCCCCGGCACGTGAAGGAGGCGCGCCGGCCGCGGGGTCGCCGGAGTTTCGGGACGCCATCGCACCGGGCGCACGCGAGGGACGGGGGCACGGCTCCCCCTGGTGTAATCCCTTTCCCGGCCCGGGGGCCGCCGGGTGCGTTCGAGCACGGATGCGACGCACAGAGCGCCGGAGCGCCGGGCAGGATGGGGGGATGGACGGCTGGGGGAACGGGGCACAACGCCGGGGGCGGAAGACGAACGCCAAGAAGACGAACACCTCCAAGGCGCCAGGATGCCCGCCAAGGCCCCGGAAGGTCCGCGGGGCAGGCTGACCCGGCCGGACCGGCAAACGGGGCGCTGGCGGGCCATCGCGGGGCGCCGCGGGGCACCTGGGTTGCTTTCGGCTCAACGTGGCTCAACACTGCTCCCGCCATGAACACCGCGTCTGCCCTGCCTCCATCGTCGGTAGCGGCCGTGGGTTCTCCCGCCGGAATTAGCGCCGCGGAGGCGTGGGATGAAATCTGCGCGGGGATGGGTATTGCCACCCTGAGCGCAGAGGATGCCGCCAACCTGATGCCGTGGACCGAGGAGGAAGCTGCCACCTTCGCGCGCACCATCGAGGAAGTGTTTGAGCACGTGGATCCGGCGGTGGCATGAGCATCCCCGGCACGCACTTTCTGGATACCAGCGCACTCGTCGCGTTGATGAAACGAGGGTCGGTGGCTGAACCCGGCTCCCTAGTCAGCTTGACCGCGTTGGCCGAACTCGCCACGGGGGTAGCACTCAATCCAAATCCCGAGCGAGAGAAGGCGCGCATCGGCAGAGTCATCGGCGCTGCCGAAATCGTGCTGCCCACGTTGGCTACGGCCACCATCTACGGGCAAATCACGGCCCAGTTACGGCGCGCTGGCAAAGTGATCCCAACCAACGACATCTGGATTGCCGCCCTGGCTATAGAACGGGGCTTGCCGCTGTGTGCTGAAGATGGACACTTCGCGCACGTGGACGGATTGAAACTCTACCCGTGCGCGACACCACGGGAGTCGTTGCGTATCGTGTTCCAGAACAACTCACAAACGAGTCTGGTGGTTCGTCGCCTTGAGGAGGAACCAACGATTTCCCGAGTGAGGTCTGTCCTTCGGCGACGCATAATGAAGGCGGCGACAGAGGAGGGGGCGCGGCTGACTGACGACAATATCCGTTTGGCGAGCTTGGCCGGCGGGTCGGGCAGCGCGTTTTACTGCCTGTGGATTGAGGATAGTCCGGCGGCCCTGTGCCTAGCCTGCTGGGACGCGACTCAGAGCCAGAGGGTATGGCGCAGCGCCGAGGGCGGCTTCTTCAACCTCGCGGAGAGAATCCGACGAAGTGCAAACCTTAACATTGACATTGGCTACCAAGGTCAGGATGCCCCGGCACCGCCCTGGTTCTCCTGCGTTCTAGTCCCGCCGACAGGCAACATCGTGCCGGCAGCCAGTGCCGACTCAGCTTTCAACCGCCTACTCCCTTGCACCATGTGGGCGTTGATGGACTTGGAGCGGGAGACGGCTGGACCGGACAGAAACTGATCCTCTGTCCCTCCCGACGTTCACTGCGAGGGCAGTCGCCCCGCGCCCGTGGTCAACCGGGCGCGGCATCCAAACTGGACAGGAAAACGGCGATGGCCGGGCGTGGCCGCTCACGCTCTCGCCGCGAGCATCAGCATCACGTTCGCCCGCACTGCCGCGACGGCCATCCAACGCGGCCGGCGGGGCAATGGCCGTAGCACAAGCCGTAGCACGAAAGGGGAAATGGTGTCCTCCGCGTGCCCCTCCCGCCTATTGTGTGCTACGCCCTGTGCTACAGACGGCACCCGGCACGATTCTCCGCCCGTTCAGGAACTTCGACACTCAACCTCAACTTTTCCAGTAAGATACATTTCACGACGAAGCCTGAAGCAACGTTAAAAAACCCTCAAAAACGGGATTTTAAGTCCCATGCGTCTGCCATTTCGCCACTCCGGCTTTACTTGGCTTCCCGTCAAACCTGCGGCACTTGCACACGAGAGCGCGAACCGCGCGTGGTTCTCGGGCCACCGTTAACGGCACGACCCGCGCCGCACCGGGAAGCAACGGACCAGACGGCGGGAAGCACGCGGCGAGCTTCCCGCCCGTCTGCGACCGCCGCAAGCGCAAGATTGCGGGCCGGTGGCAGCGCGCCCCGCGCCGCCACGCCCGATTCCGCGCGGACCTGGGCAACCGACGGATGGTCCCGGCCGGGCGTCCACGGGGGAGCCCGTCCGCCGCGCCGCGTTGCCCGCCCCGACCCCGGCTCGTCGGCGGGCACGGGGTGGTGGCGCGCGGACCCGGTTGGGGCGAGCCTGCCAGCGCGATATGCTGCCCACCCGACCCCGCTTTCCACGTTCCTCCTTGGCATTGCTGCTCCTGTTTCTCTGTCTCCTTGGCGGCTGCGCCACCCCCGCCAGGGAAACCCACGAAACTTACGAGGGCAACACCGCCCGCCTGAGCGACCTGCTCCCACCCCGGCCCGCGCCGTGGCCCGGCTACGGCCGGTGGCGGTGAGCGCGGAAGGGTCCGCCGCGGTTCCCCCCCGAGGGTCCCGGCAGTAGGTTCGTCGCCGCGCGGCCCGTTCACACGGTGGTTAACCGGTGATGGAAGGCACCGGCCGTTGCGATAGGGTAGCGGGTGGCTATCCTAACCGCCGTCCGAACCCTCCGTTCCCACCAAACGTTGAGGTGCGCTTTGGTCTGCCTGCTGCTGACGGCACCGGACTTGTCGGCGCAGACCGGCGGGGACGCCCCTCCGGCGGTCGGCGGGGGACTGACCCGCGAAAGCCTCGGCACCCCCCGCGCGCCAGAGCCGCCGGCCGCGGCGGCCCCGAAACGGCGCCGACCGAGGCGCCCCCGGAAGCACGTTCGGCGGCGGCGTTCGGCCCGGGCCGCACGCCGCTCCGGCCGCGGCAAACCCGAACTTCGCCCGACCCCTCCTCCCACAGTCCGCCACGGTGTTTTCCATCGCTGGCGGCACTGGTGGCGAACGCACTTTGGCCGTCGTGCCTCTGACCGACGGCACGCCCCGGAGAAGCGCCCCTGAACACGGGCCGGCCGGCCGAAGAAACGATTTTTAAGTCCCCCCGCGTCTGTCGTTTCCGATGAACACCGCCGACCTCTTCGCCACGGCCGACGCCCCGCCGCCCGGCGGTTTCCCACCCGACGCGCCGCTGGCGACCCGGATGCGCCCGCGGACGTTGGACGAATACGTCGGCCAGTCCCACCTGCTCGCCCCCGGCCGGCTCCTGCGCCGGGCCATCGAGGCGGACCGGCTCGTTTCCGCCATCTTCCACGGGCCGCCGGGCGTGGGGAAAACCTCCCTGGCCGAGGTCATCGCCCGGACCACGCGGGCCACCTTTGAGCGGTTGTCCGGCGTGGAAAGTTCCGTGGCCGACATCCGCCGGGTCGTCGCCACGGCTGCCGCCCGGGCGGCGCGGGACCCCGGGGCGCGGACGGTGCTGTTCGTGGACGAGATCCACCGCTGGAACCGCGCCCAACAGGACGCGCTGCTGCCCGACGTGGAGCGGGGCACCATCCGCCTGCTCGGGGCCACGACGGAGAACCCGCTCTTCGCCATCAACGGCCCGCTGGTCTCGCGCTCGCAGATTTTCCAGTTGGAGCCGTTGACCATCGCGGAACTCGAAGACGTGATGCGCCGCGCGCTGGCCGACGCGGACCGGGGCCTGGGGAGAACGCCCGCCACGCTCGACGCCGACGCCGCCCGGCACCTCGCCGTCACCGCCGACGGCGACGCCCGCAAGTGCCTCAACGCCCTGGAAATCGCCGTCCTCTCCACGCCCCCGGACCCGGAGAGCGGCGGCAACGTCCACGTCACCCTCGCCGCCGCCGAGGAGAGCATCCAGCGCAAGGCCATCGTCTATGACCGGGCCGGCGACGCCCACTACGACACCGCCTCCGCCCTCATCAAGAGCATCCGCGGCTCCGACCCGGACGCGGCGCTCTACTGGCTGGCCAAGATGCTCCACGCCGGCGAGGACCCGCGCTTCATCGCCCGCCGGCTGGTCATCTCCGCCGCCGAGGACATCGGCCTGGCCGACCCGCAGGCCCTCGTCCTCGCCGAGGCCGCCCACCGCGCCCTGGAGTTCGTCGGCTTGCCCGAGGGCCGCATCCCGCTCTACGAGGCCGCCGTCTATCTGGCGACCGCGCCGAAGTCCAACCGCGCCTACGCCGCCGGGGAGGCCGCCGCCGCGGACGTGCGCGCGGGCCGCACCCTGGCCGTCCCCCGGCACCTGCGCTCCACCGGGCACAAGCTGGCCAAAGCCCGCCTCGGTCACGGCGCGGGCTACCAGTATTCCCACGACGCCCCGGACGCCTACGTCCCCCAGGCGTATCTGCCCGAGGGCCGCCGCTACTACGAGCCCTCCGACCGCGGCCACGAGCGGCGCATCGCCGAGCGGCTGGCCTACTGGCGAGCGCGCTTCGAGGAGGTGAACGGAACGCCCTCCCCACCCGGCGGCGACGTCACGGGCAGCGTTCCGTGAACGCGGGGGCCGATTTTCCCCGCCGCCGGTCGGGCAAGCGCCCCGGGCACGCGAGCAGTTTCCGCTTGTCGGTGCCGGGGCGCTCACCCCATGAGAACCGCTTTAGCGCTCGACAACGCCGAAAACAGGCGTATCGCCCTGACCCGCGCCACTACCGTCACGTCGGGGAAAGACCGATGTTCGGCTGCGCGCAGGGCCGGGCCCGGCCGCAACGCCGGTTAAGGGAGGCGCGCCAAACGGTGCGCCGTCCGGGAGTGCCCCGGGCGCAGTTGCCTTTGTTCAATGAATCCCTTTTTAACCTGGATGGCGCTCGGTTTTACCTGCGCCTTCGTCGCCGCCTCCTTCTTCGAGTGGCTCCTGCACCGCTACGTCATGCACCGGCCGTTCGGCGGCTTCGTCTATGCCTTCCGCACTCACGCGCTGACCCACCACAAGATCTTCAAGGCCGACGAGACCTACCACCTGCAAGACCCCAAGGACGCCCAGACCATCCCGATGGCGTGGTGGAACGGCCCCGTCCTGATCGCCTTCATGCTCCTGCCCTTCATCGCAGCCGGCTGGGCGCTGGGATCCCCGGCCATCATGTGGGGCGCCCTGCTGGCGAACTGCCTCTACTACACCATCTACGAAACCCTTCACTGGTGTATGCACCAGCCGCAGGACCGTCGGGTCGAGCGCGCCGGCTGGTTCTTCCGTATCAACGGCCACCATCTGCTCCACCACCGCTACATGCGGAAGAATTTCAACGTCGTCTTCCCCCTGGCCGACCTCTGCCTCGGCACCCTGCTCCTGCGCTCCAAGCTGCGCTTCGCCCAGGCCACCGGCCCCTCGGTGCCCGACGTGCAGCCCCGGAACGTGACGGCGCCGGCCGCGGCGGGGGAGGACGAGCAGGACGGCCCGCTTGGCGGGTTGGCGGCCAGCTTGCACTCCCCGACGACGCCGCTGGCTCGTTGACCAGCGGTCCCGGAGAGTCCCTCACGGGAGGGCGTAATAAACCCGGGCGTTGTTCGTCTCGTCCGTCTCCTGGAAACGGTTTTCCGCGTCCACGACGAGCAGCAGGCTCAGGCCCTTCAGCCCCGGTTCCTGGTCGGCGGCGTAGGTTAGCTTGAGGGGCACGTCCCGCGTTTCGCCCGCCGCGAGCTTGCGAACGCGCACCGGGGCGGGCGCCGCCGCCGCCAGGTCGAAGCGCGCCCGCAACGCGGCGAGGTCGAAGTTCGCGTCCGTCGTCGCCGTGAGCTGGAGCGGTCGCAGGGTCGGGTCCGCCGCGGGGTTGAAGGCTTGGCCCGGCGAGTAAAGGTCCAGCCGGGCGGTCGCGTAGGCCGTCAGGGAGAAGTCCCGTGCCGACTTGTTCCCTTGGTTGAGCAGGCGCACCGGACCGGCCAGCTTGTATTTGCCGACGTTCGGCGCGGCCGGGTCCGGGCGCGTGATGGCAAAGACGCCCGGAAAGGAGACGGCGAGGTCGGGGCGCTTGGGGGACGGGTCGGCCAGCAGACGGTCGAGGAAAATGCCGTGGGTGGAGGTGCTCGGCTGTCCCGGGAAGAAAGTTACGCGGCTCGTCACCGAGGCCACCAACACCCGGCCGTCGGGCTGGACGACGACCGGACCGAGGGCACCGGTCACGCCGTAGGCCGGACCGACCACGGCGGCGATGAAGACGGCCGAGCGGAACGTGATGTCCGGGCTGCCGTTGACGTTCAGACGCAGGAGATCGGTCGGGCCGGTGACGACCACGCCGAGATCGTCGCCCACCAGCAACCGCCCGTCGGGTTGCACCGCCAACAGCGGGGAGGTCGAGGTCAGACGCGGGGTGAACGGGGTGAACGTGTCGTCCACCGTCCCGTCCGCCCCCCGCAGCCGGATGATCTGCCGGGAGTTGTCGGAGCGGGTGGCGTGACCATAAACGCTGACGAGCACGTCTCCCGCCGGTGGCTGGAAGGCCAGCGCCCCAAGCTCGTAATCCGCTTCCGCCGTGCGGAAACTCCCGTCGGCGGACCCGTCCGCGTTGAACCGCCCGAGGCGGGTGGAGGGGGTGGCGTTTGCCGGCGGGATTCCCGGCCCGTAGTCGCCGCTACCCACCAGCACCCGCCCGTCCGGCGTGGGCAACAGCGCCGCCACGTCCCCGAAGCCACCACCCGGGGCGGGGCCCGGCCGGAAAGCGTCATCCATGAACCCGTCATCCCGCAGACGCACCAGCGCCAAGCGCGGATCACCGGTGAACGGCCGCGCGAACCGCCCCCCGACAAGGATCCTCCCGTCGACCTGCACGGCGACCGCGGTGAAATCCGACCACCCGGACGGCAGGGGAAAACCAAAAACCGGGTCTGCCGTGCCGTCCGCGTTCAAACGCCGCAGCCGCGCCACCGGCCCGCCGGAGTCCACCACCAGCAGCCGCCCGGTGGGATCGACTTCGCACGCCAGCAGGTTCCCGCCCACCGCGAGCGCGTTCGCCCCGTAAGCCGGCACGAGGCTGCCGTCCGCGCCGAACCGGGCCAGCCGCGGGGCGGACACCGGCGAGCCGCCCGGGGTCCCCGCCGGCACGGAGGCCAACCCTCCCGCCACGATCCCGCCGTCCGGCAGGAGGCGCAGGAACGTGATGCCCCGGTCGAGCGGGATCGTGGCGGCGTGGAAAGTCGGGTCCAGGCTGCCCGCCCCGGTGGATTGCGCGGGGGCCACCGCGGGGAACAGGATCGGGGCGAGGCAAACGGCCGTGGCGATAATGGCAACGTGGAAGCGCATGGGGAATCATCCTTCCAACCCTGGACGCGAGCAAAAGTTCGCCGTCCCGCACCCGTTTCCCCGATGAGCCCCGCCCCGCCTTCTCCCCCTGCCGCCGCCCGCATCCTCCTCGCCGACGACCGGCCGGACGTCCTCGCCGCCCTCCGGCTCCTGCTCAAGGCCGAGGGCTACGCCGTTCGCCCCGTGGACTCCCCCGCCGCCGCCCTGCGCGCCGTCGGGGCGGAGGACTTCGACCTGGCCATCGTGGACCTCAACTACACCCGCGACACCACCTCGGGGGCGGAGGGGCTGGACCTCATCGCCCAACTGGGCAAGGTCGAGCACGCCCCGCCCGTCGTCGTGATGACCGCGTGGGGCACCATTGACCTCGCCGTGGAGGCCATGCGGCGCGGCGCGCGGGATTTCATCCAGAAACCCTGGGAAAACGCCCGCGTTCTCGCCACCGTCCGCACCCAGCTCGCCCTCGGCGCCGCCGAGCGCCGCAACCGCCGGCTCGAAGGCGAGAACGACGCCTTGCGCCGCGACTGCCACCCGGCCGGCGCCCCGGAGATGCTCGCCGCCTCCCCCGCCATGCGCCCGGTGCTGGAGATCATCGCCCGCATCGGCCCGGCGGATGCCAACGTCCTCATCCTCGGCGAGAACGGCACCGGCAAGGGCCTCGCCGCCCGCGCCCTGCACGCCGCCAGCCGGCGCGCCGACCGGCCGCTCGTCACCGTCAACATGGGCGGACTCGGCGAGGGCGTCTTCGAGAGCGAGCTCTTCGGCCACGTCCGCGGCGCGTTCACCGACGCCAAGACCGACCGCGTCGGCCGCTTCGAGCTGGCCGACGGCGGCACCCTGTTCCTGGACGAGATCGCCAACGTCCCCATGTCGCAGCAGGCCAAGCTCCTGCGCCTGCTGGAAACGGGCGAGTTCGAGCGCGTCGGCTCTTCGCGCACCCAGCGGGCGGACGTGCGCCTGCTCGCCGCCACCAACGCCGACCTGCACGCCGAGAGCACCGCCGGCCGCTTCCGCCGCGACCTGCTCTACCGGCTCAACACCGTCGAGCTGCGCCTGCCCCCGTTGCGCCAACGCCCGGAGGACATCCCCCTGCTCGCCGCGCACTTCCGGGCCTGCCACGCCGAGCGTTACCGCAAGACGACCCTGCGCGGCTTCGACCCCGGCGCCACCCGCGCCCTGCTCGCCCACGACTGGCCGGGAAACGTCCGCGAGCTGGACCACGCCGTCGAACGCGCCGTCCTGCTCGCCGCCGGCGACCTCGTCCGCGCCGCCGACCTCGGCCTGTTCGCGGAAAGTCCCACCGCGGGTCCCGGCGGCGCCGCCCCGTCCCTGGAGAACATGAGCCTGGAGGAGGTGGAGCGTTTCCTCATCCAGAAGGCGCTGGCCCGCCACGGCGGCAAGGCCAACGCCGCCGCCGAGGCGCTGGGGTTGAGCCGCAGCGCCTTCTACCGGCGCCTACAGCAATACGGGTTGTGAGACCGGCCAACTCCCGCCCAAAAGACGCTCGACCCGCGTTCGCCGAGAGGTTAACCTCCGTGGATGACGAACCGACCCAGCGTGGACGCCGGGGCCGAGGAGATGCGGCGAATTTGCTCGGTTCAGCCGCGGATCACGTCCGCGCAGGCTGCCGAGCGGCGCCGACGCATGATGACGGTTACGGAGAACGACAAACCCGCGCCGACGCCAAAGTCCGCCGGATCCTCGGGTGAGCCCCGTTAATTCCATGACTTTCACCGCCGTTTTTGAACCCGCTCCCGAGGGGGGCTACACCTGTTTCGTGGAGGAGGTTCCCGCCGCCATCTCGGAGGGCGAGACGTTGGAGGAGGCGGAGGCAAATCTGCGTGATGCCCTCGACCTGGTTTTGCAATGCCAGCGGGAGTTGGCCGAGCGTGAGCTTTCCCCACGCAGCATCCGGCGTCCACTCGCCTTCACCGGGGCATGAAGCTCCTCGCGTTGGAGCAACATTTGCGCGTCCAAGGTTGCGCCCCCCTGCGGGAGGGCGGCCGGCACACGGTTTGGCGCAATCCTGCTAACGGCCGGCTGGCTTCTGTTCCCCGCCACCGCGAGGTCAAAGAGCCAACGGCCTGGAGCGTTTGCAAGCAGTTGGGGGTTCCGCGTCCGTAAAACGCTGGTCCCGTCTTCCCGTGGCTATCCCGGAGTCCGCGGAGTTCATCCGGCGGAACTGGCGGCGTTTGCCGCCCGTCGCGGCTAACGCACCGCCGGCTTAGTTCCCTTCCCCCCGGAAACTTTTTCCCGGTCATGCCAGCGCCCCCCCGCAAGAAGCTCCCGCACGAGTTGATCGTCCAATTCCTCGCGGGGCTGGCGGCGCTGCCGGGCGCGGTGGCGACGTTGGCGCTGCTGTGGTCGGGGGACCATTCGGAGAAGGTGCGCTGGACGTTCTCCGCGTTGGTCCTCCTCGTGCCGGCGGGGTGCGTCGCCGCGGTCCGGGCGCGGGTGACCTACCCGATGGGGACATTGACCAACCTGCTGGCGGCCCTGCGCGAGGGGGACTACTCGCTGCGTTCCCGCCGGGCGCGGCGGGACGATTCGCTCGGGGAGGTCATGCAGGAGATCAACGCGCTGGGCGAGACCCTCCAGGCCCGGCGGCGGGAGGCGCGGGAGGCCACGACGCTGCTGCGGGCGGTCATGGCGGAGATCCCCGTGGCCGTGTTCACGTTCAACGACGACGGGGGGCTCAACCTCGTCAACCGCACGGGCGCCGCGCTGCTCGGCCGGGGCGAGCGGGAGCTGCTCGGCCGGGAGGCGGCGGAGCTCGGCCTGGGGGAATGCCTGGAGGGCGAGGCCGCGCGGACGTTCTCAGGGCGTTTCCCCGGCGCGCCGGGGGGCGGCGAGACGCGCTGGGGGATGCGGCGGGCGGAGTTCCGGGAGAACGGGCGCCCCCACCGGCTGCTGGTGCTGGCGGACCTGTCCCGGCCGTTGCGCGAGGAGGAGCGGGAGGCGTGGCGGCGGCTCATCCGCGTGCTGGGGCACGAGATCAACAACTCTCTGACCCCCATCGGCTCGCTCGCCGGCAGCCTGGGGACGACCCTGGACCGGCGGGCGGCGGACTGGGAGGACGACCTGCGCGAGGGCCTGGGCATCATCGCCAACCGGGCGGAGGGCCTGGGCCGGTTCCTGGCGGAGTATGCCCGGCTGGCGCGCCTGCCGCCGCCGGACCGACGGCCGACCCGCGCGGCGGAGGTAGCCACGCGGGCGGCGGCGATGGAAACGCGGGCGGCGGTGACGGTGCTCCCCGGCCCGGAGGTGACGTTTCCCGCCGACGCCGGCCAGGTCGAGCAGGCGCTCATCAACCTGATCCGCAACGGGACGGACGCGGCGCGGGAAGCGGCCGGCGACTCCGCGGGCCCCGTGCGCCTCGGCTGGACGGCGGACGGGCCGGCGGCGGAGGTGGCGTTCTTCGTGGAGGACGACGGCCCGGGGCTGGCGCCGGGCGCGGGCAACCTGTTCGTGCCCTTCTTCACGACGAAACCGGGCGGCAGCGGCATCGGCCTGGCCCTGAGCCGGCAGATCGCGGAGGCGCACGGGGGGACGCTGACCCTGGAGAATCGCCCCGACGGCACGCGGGGCTGCCGGGCGACGCTGCGGCTGGCGCGGTGAACGGCGCGCGTCCCATTCGCGGGACGCGGCCGTCCCACGACCGGCACGCGGCGGCCCACGCGGAAAAAAGACCTGTTTCCGCAAACTGTTGTCCCCGAGCGACAAACACCCGATTTTGCCGCGTGGCACGACTCTTGTTAATAGGGTTATCCATGCAAACGAACACCCGTCTCTTCACCGACCGCCACCTGCCCGGAGACGACGCCGTCGCCGAGCGCCCCACCCGGCGCCTTTCCTCGCCGGACGAGGACGCGGCGGGCGGACTCCTCGAAGCCGTCGCGCACGCGGCCCTGGTGCTGATCCTCCTGGGCGCCCTGGGCGTCAGCGGGCACTCGCCCGCCGCGTCCCCGGACTCGGCGCGCCTGGCGGCCCCGTCCGCGAATCCCCCGGTCCCGGTCGCGGCGTCCTCCCCGGCCGCGGCGTTCACGGCCACCCATTGCCTGTAAGGAGCCGCGCGGCGCTCGTCTTTCCTTCAGGCTTCGACCTTCTGGTTTCGTCATTCTAACCCCCCCCCATGCACCGCCTCGCCGCCGTTCCTTTCCCGATGACGCCGCCCGTTTCCCCGGTCAACGGCAACGACGTCGCCCGCGACCCATGCCATCTACGGAGCCGGCGGCGGCGGCGCTGGGCGCTGGGGCTAGCGGCGCTGGCGGGGGTGGGCGCGGGGTCGGTGCTCCTGGCCCGGCTGGGGCCGGCGGTGCCGACGGTGGATAAGAGCGCCGTGTGGACGGACATGGTCCGGCGCGGGGAGCTCCGCCGGCAGGTCCGGGGCGTCGGCACGCTGGTGCCCGAGGAGGTGCGCTGGGTGGCGGCGCGGACGGAGGCGCGCGTGGAGCGCATCGCCGTCTTCCCCGGCGCCGCCGTGGACCCGGAAACGGTGGTCGTCGTCCTTTCCAACCCCGAGCTCCAGCAGGCCGCGCTGGACGCCGACGCCGCCGTGGTCGCCGCGCAGGCGAAGCTGGTCCAACTCCGCGCCCAGCTCGAAGGCAGTCTGCTGGAGCGCCAGGCGGCCCAGGCCCACGCCGAGGGGGAAAAGGACACCGCCGCCGCGCAGGTCGAGGTGGACGAGCGCCTTTCCAAGAAGGGGCTCATCGCGGAGATCGAGTTACGCAAGAGCCAGATCCGCGCCCGGGAGCTGGCCGTGTGCTCGGACCTCGAGCGGCAGCGCGTGGCGTTTTCCCGCCAGAGCGTCGAGCCGCAACTGGCCGTCGCCCGGGGAGAACTGGAAACGGCCCGGGCCGCCGCGGCATTGCGCCGGGGGCAACTGGACGCCCTCCAGGTCCGCGCCGGCATGGCGGGCGTGCTCCAGGCGGTGCCGGTGGAGGTCGGCCAACGGGTCGTCCCCGGCGCGAACCTGGCCCGCGTGGCGGACCCGGCCCGGCTCAAGGCGCAGGTGAAGGTGCCCGAAACCCAGGCGCGCGACGTGATCGTCGGCCTGCCCGCCCGGGTGGACCTGCGCACGGGCGCGCCGGCGGTCGCCGCCCGCGTGTCCCGCGTGGACCCCGGCGCCCAGGGGGGGACGGTGCTCGTGGACCTGGCCTTCGAGCCGGGGACGAGCCTGCCCCGCGGGGCGCGGCCGGACCTCGGCATCGAGGGCGCGGTCGAGCTGGAACACCTGGAAAACGTGCTCCTCGTGGGCCGCCCGGCCGGGGGCGCGGAGGATGCCACCGTCGGCCTGTTCCGGCTGGAAGCGGACGGCGCGCACGCCAGCCGCGTCCCGGTCCGCCTGGGCCGCGGTTCCCTCAAGGAGATCGAGGTCCGCGACGGCCTGCGCGAGGGCGAGCGGGTGATCCTCTCCGACACCACGGCCCAGGATGGGCACGCGCGCATCCGGCTGAACTGATTTTGGATTTTGGATTGCTCGAAAAAGACACCAGCCATGATGACGACCACCGACCTGCCCGCCCCAATCCAAGATCCAAAATCCAGAATCCAAAATCCCCTGCTCCGCCTCGACGGCATCACCAAGGTCTTCCTCACCGACGAGGTGGAAACCCACGCCCTCGCGGGCATTCACCTCGACATTCACCCCGGCGAATACGTCGCCATCGCCGGGCCGTCGGGCTGCGGGAAATCCACGTTGCTGGCCATCCTCGGGTTGCTCGACACGCCAACGGAGGGCAGCTACCACCTCAACGGCCAGGAGGTCGCCGGCCTGTCGCTAGCGGCGCGGGCGCGGGTCCGCAACCGGGAGATCGGGTTCATCTTCCAGTCGTTCAACCTCATCGGCGACCTCTCGGTGTTGGAGAACGTCGAGCTGCCGTTGACCTACCGGCCCGACCTCGCCGGGAGCGAACGCCGTCGCCGCGCGGTCGGAGCCCTGGAGCGCGTCGGCATGGGCCACCGCCAGCGGCACTACCCGGCGCAGTTGAGCGGCGGCCAGCAGCAGCGCGTCGCGGTGGCGCGGGCGCTCGGCGGCTCGCCGGGAATCCTGTTGGCCGACGAGCCGACGGGCAACCTGGATTCCCGCAACGGCGAGGCCGTCATGGAGCTGCTCGCGGAACTGCACCGGCAGGGCGCCACCGTTTGCATGGTCACGCACGACCCGCGCTTCGCCGCCCACGCGGCGCGGACCGTCCACATCTTCGACGGCCGGATCGTGGAGGAATCCGCGCCCGGCGCCGTCCCCGCGCTCGCCCCCGGCATCCCGGCCTGAACCCGAATTCCCGCCCATGCTCCCCGAACTCCGCCAGACCATTCGCTCGCTCGGCCGCCAGCCGGGGTTCACCGCGCTGGTCGTCGGCACCCTCGCGCTGGGCCTCGGGGCGTGCGTGGTCGTCTTCAGCGTCGTTCACGCCCTGCTCCTTAAGCCGTTACCCTACGCGGACCCGGCGCGGCTGGTGGTCGTGCGCTCGGTGCCGCGGGCCGGGGCGGCGGGGGAGGGCGCGCGGGAGGAGGGCCTCGCCCCGGCGACGGTGGCCGACCTCCAGGCGGCGCCCCCGGCCGGGTTCGCGGCGTTCGCCGGGGCCACCTACGACTTCGTCAACGTCACCCGCGTGCCGACGCCGACGCAGCTCACGGTTTCCGAGGTCACGCCGGGGTATTTCGCCCTGCTCGGCGTGCCGGCCCGGCTGGGGCGCACCCTCGGGGCGGAGGACGGCCGGGCGGGCGCGCCGGCCGTGGCCCTGCTCGGGGACGCGGTGTGGCGGCAGCAGTTCGCCGCGGACCCGGAGGTGGTCGGCCGCACGATCCTGCTCAACGACGTGCCCCGCACGGTCGTCGGCGTGATGGGGCCGGGCTTCAAGGAGCCGCAGAACGTGGCCGAGCTGTGGCTGCCGCTGGTCGCCGGTTCCCCGGCGGCGCTGGACCGCAAGGGGCGTTCCCTCAACGCCCTGGCCCGGCTCGCCCCCGGCGTCCGCCCGACGACGACGAACGCGGCGCTCGCGGCGGCGGCGGCGGACTTCGCGCGGGCCTACCCGGCGGAGAACGGCGGCTGGAGCCTGTCGGCCGAGCCGCTGGCGGAATCCCTGGTCAGCGACGTCCGCGCGGGGCTGTTCCTGCTGCTCGGGGCCGTCGGCGGGGTGCTGCTGGTGACGTGCGTCAACGTGGCCAACCTCCAGCTCGTGCGCGCCAACGCCCGGCGCCGGGAGGTCGGCATCCGCCTGGCGCTCGGCGCGGGCCGGGGCCGGCTGGCCGGGCAGATGTTGACCGAAAGCCTGCTGCTGGCCGCCGCGGGCGGGGCGCTCGGCGTGCTGCTGGCGGCCTGGGGGGTGGACGGCGTGCGCGCGTTGCTGCCGGCGGGCTACGCGCCGCGGCAGGACGAGATCGCGTTGGACGGCCCCGTGCTCGCC
>CAXTFX010000049.1:8976-15161 GCA_964243185.1 uncultured Chthoniobacterales bacterium | reverse complement strand
CCGCCGCCGCGGAGCCGACCGCGACCGCCCGGCCCGCGACCCCCCGCTCCGGCAAGCCGCCGGGGCCAAGGCCGGCAACGGGGCGCCGGTAGCTGGCCCTCCCGCGTCGCCCCGGGGTCAGCCCGTCGGCCCGGCGCCGGTCGCGGCGGCGCCGACCCCGGGGGGACCCGAGCGGGCGGTCGTCTTTGACGAGCATCCCCGCCCACCCGCCAAGGACCAGGCGCTGGCCCTGGAGGGGGAACGCCGCGCGGAGGCGCTGGCCCGTTACGCGCAGGGTCTGTTGTTTGAAGACAACGCGGACACCGACGGCGCGGACAAGGCCTTCCAGCGGGCGCTGGCGCTCGATCCGGGCAACGTTGACCTGGCGCTCAAGCTGACCGGCGGCTACCTGCGCCGCGGGGACTCGGCCGGGGCCATTGACGTGCTCAAGGACGCCATCAAGGCGAGCCCGCGCGTTCCCCAGCCCTACCTCGCGCTGGGCTACCTGTATTTTCGCTACCTTAATAAGCCCGACCTCGCGCTGAAATACGCCGGGCAGGCGCTGGACTTGGACCCGGCCAACGCGCTGGCCTACCAGCACCTCGTCGAGATCTACACCTCGATGGGCCAGCCCGCGAAGGCGCTCGCCGTCCTGGACCGGGGCGCGAAGAGCGACAGCAAGGAGCCGTCCTTCTGGTTGCGGCTGGGCGGGTTGACGGCCGGGACGCTCTTCAAGAACGGCAAGCCGAACTCCCCGGAGGACGTCCGCCGGGCGGGGGCGTTCTACGACCGGGCGCTCGCCGTCGCAGGGGACGATCCGGCCGTGATCGAGCAGGTGGGGAATTTCTACGCCCTCACCGACCGCACGGCCGAGGCGGCCACCCTGTTCGAGAAGGTGCTCCGGCTGGACCCCGCCAACGCCAACGCGGCCGACAAGCTGGCCCGCTGCAACCTCGTCCTCGGTCGGCGCGAGGGCGCCATCGCCGCCCTGGAACAGTCCATCCGCGCCAACCCGTCGCAGGAGGCCGCCTACCAGCAGCTCGGCGAGCTCTACGTCGCGGCCCGGCAGTTCGACAAGGCGGCGGATCAATACGAGCAGTGCCTCCACCTGAACCCGGACAACCGCGAGCTCTACCGCCGGCTCGCCGTCGCCCTGCTCAACGGCGGCCCCGGCAGCCGGCCGGAGCGGGCGGTGGAGGTCTTCACCCGCGCCCGCAAGCGGTTCCCCGACTGGCCGGACGCGGGCAAGTGGCTCGGGCTGGCGCTCATGCGCGCCAAGCAGTTCCAGCCCGCCGTGGCGGTGTTCGAGCAAACGCTCCAGGAGGCCCGGGCGGAACAGGACTCCTTCCTGGACGACGGCTATTTCTACTACTCCTACGGCGTCGCCGCCGAGCAGGCCGGCCTCTACGACAAGGCCGCCGCCATGCTGAAGAAAACCCTGGAGGTCGGCACGGAGCCCGAGCTGGTGGCCGAAACGAGCAACTACCTCGGTTACATGTGGATTGACCGCGGTGAGAACCTGGAAGAGGCCGGGACCCTGGTCCGCCGCGCCCTGGATCTGCGACCCGATTCCGGGGCTTACCTGGACAGCCTGGGCTGGTATTACTACCAGACCGGCCAGTTCGACAAGGCCCTGACGCAGCTCCTCCAGGCCGCGGCCAACCTCAAGGAGCCGGACCCGGCCGTTTTCGAGCACCTCGGCGACACCTACCGCAAGCTCGAAAACCCCGCCCAGGCGCTGGACTACTGGCAGAGATCGGCCGCCCTGGACAACCCCAACCCGGCGGAACGCGAGCGCGTGCAGAAGAAAATCGAGGGCGCCAAAGCCCAGACCGCCCAGGGGAACCCGATCCCCGAATTGGCTACGCCCTGAAGGGGTTGCCCGGCCAAGCCCGACGTGGGCACGCGGATCCTTCCCGTCCGGGCGGGGGGCCGGCGCCCGCTCACACCTTCAGGTAAACTTTCTTGCGGTGCATCCCGTAGGCCAACGCCACCACCAGGGCGAGACCCACGAGGGAAACCAGCAGGTCGCCGGCGCCGTCAATGATCCGGTCGTCGAGGAAGTCGTTCAGGTCCCCGCCGACCAGCCGTTCGGCCACCGTGTGAAAGGAGACCACGTTGGTTACCAGGTAGATGAAGATCGGGTTCAACCCCAGCCACACGAAGGGCTGCGCCCAGCGCCGGCGGTTCCGCAGGTCAATCTGCCAGCCGAAGCACGCCAGCAGCAGGCAACTGTAGCCGCCCGCCACCAGGACGAAGGAAGAGGTCCACAACTCCTTGATGATGGGAAAACTCAGGTGCCACAGGAACCCCAGTCCGACCAGGACCGCGCCGGCGAGGGCCAGGCCCCGCAGCCGCCGGCGCAGGTCGGGGCCGGGGTTGGCCAGCGCGAGGCCGGCCAGCACGCCGAGGAGGCAGGAGGCCACGGCCGGGACCGTGGAGAGCAACCCCTCGGGGTCGTGGTCGGGTTGGTAGAGGCTGCCGGGCAGGCAGCGCAGGTCCAGCCAGTCCACGAGGTTGGCGCCCTGCTCCAGCGTCGCCGGCCCGTAGCCCGGCACGGGCACCAGGGTCAGCAGGGCCCAGTAACCGACCAGGGTGACCACGACCACGGCCGCCAGCCCCCGCGGGCGCAGGGACAGGAACAGCAGGCTGGTCGCCGCGTAGCAGAGGGCGGTGCGCTGGAGCACGCCGACGTAGCGGATATCCTCCAGGGGCTTGAGCAGACCGCCGTTGTAAAAGATGCCCAGGGCGAAGAGGATTGCCGTGCGGATCAGGATGTGCCGGACGGCCCCGCCGGGTCCCTCGCGCGCGCGGAGCCGGGGCAGCGACAGCGTGATGGAGAAGCCGACGATGAACAGGAACAGCGGGAAGATGAGGTCGTAGAAGGAAAAACCCTCCCAGGACTTGTGTTCGAGCTGGCGCGCCAGGTTCCGCAGGAAACCGCGGTCGTGGATGTTGTGCAGCGCTTCGACCAGCTCGTCGGCCCCGACGATCCAGAACATCGTGAACCCGCGCAGGGCGTCCACGCTCATCAGCCGCTCCCCCGGCGGCCGCCCGGGCGGGGGGGTCGTCGGCCCGGCCGCAACGGCGGGAGGGGCGGAGAGGGTTTCGTGCATGGGGATGGAACTCCGGGTTTTCGGTCGGGAGCGGCACCGGGTCCCGGTCCTCACGGGGACGCCGCGGTTGGGGCGGCCCCGGGGACCGCCGCGGGCTCGCGCGCCAGCAACTCGGAGACGGTGACGAAACGCAGCCCGCGCCGGCGCAGACCCTCGATCAGCGCCGGCACCGCCTCGACCGTCGGGGCGTGGATGTCGTGCAGCAGGATGATGTCGCCCGGTTTGGCCCCGGAGAAGACCCGGTGCAGGAGCACGGGGCGGGAAGGTTCCTTCCAGTCGTCGGGGTCCACCGACCAGAGGACCACGCGGTAGCCGAAGTCCGCGGCGGCAAGGTTCCCCTGCGCCGGGGTGAGGTCGCCGTAGGGTGGCCGCATGAAAAGGGGTCCCTGGCCGACCGTCCGAGCAATGAGGTCGTGGGTGTCCTGGAGCTGCGCGCGGAAGGCCGCCTCCGGCAGCTTGGCCAGGTTCGGGTGGCTCCAGGAGTGGTTGCCGATCTCGTGCCCCTCCGCGGCGATGCGTCGGAGCACGTCCGGGTTTTGCTCGACGTTCATGCCGATGACGAAAAAGGTCGCGCGCACCCCGTGGGCCTTGAGCACGTCGAGCAGTTGCGGGGTCAGCGTCGCGTGCGGACCGTCGTCGAAGGTCAACGCCACGACCGGCTCGCGCGTCGCCACGCGGGCGCACGGCACGGCGGGCGCCGCCGCCTCCTGCGCGGACGCCAACGCGGACAGGAGGCTGGCGCAACCCGCGCCGAGGAGCATCATCAGCCAACGTCCGACGGGGGAGAGGAGTCCAGACATCGGGTGCGCGTGGCCGGAGCATCGGCCATCCCCGCGGGGCTTCAAGCGTCGTCCGGGGCGGCCACGGCGGCGTTCAGGCGGGCCGCCACGGCGTAAATCCGCCGCGCCTCCGCCGCGCTGACGGGCTCGGAAGCGGGTCGGTCCAGCACGGCCAGGATTTCCCGCAGTCCGGCGGTGATCTCCACGACGAGGTTCTCGCGCAGCGCCGGCTTCAGCCGCTCCAGCCGTTCCAGGAACTGTTGGAGGACCTCCGGCCGCGCCAGCGCCGCGGCCCGCGCGGGGGTGTAGCGTTCGGCTGTCGCCGCCCCGGCGCACTCCACCCCGCGCAGCCAGCCGCCCAGGCGCACGAACATCGCCAGGTCGTCGTCGCGCAACGCCGTCAGCCCGGTTTCCACGTCCGCCTGCGCGCCGATCAGCCCGGCGCGCAACTCCTCCCACCGGCCCGCCTCGGCCAGCTCCTCCAGGCTCTGGCTGCGCGCCACCAGCGCCGGCCCGACCCCGAGCGCCCGCGCCCGGCGCAACAGCTCGCGGCCCAGCGGGGCGACCCGCGCCCGGTCCCGCGCCTGGACGACGAGAAACCCGTCGCCGACCAGGGCGCCGAAGTTCAGCGCCAGCCGCACCCGGTTGGTCCAGAACGTGTGCCGGACCTCCCGCCGCACCTCGGCCGCGGGCAGCGGGCTGAAGGCCGCCAACTGCGTGAAAAGATCGGCGGCCGAGGCGGCGGGAAGGCGGTCGCCGCCGGCAGGAGTTTGCGCCGGGGCCAGCGGCGACCATGCTGCGACAAGAAACAACGGGAAACCGAGCCGGGACCGCCAGCGGGGGGTGAACATTGGGGAAGAAACGTGGCCGTGGGGGACGCACGTGGGCCTGCCGCCGTCGCAAGTCAAGGACGCGCCCCCCGGGCGCCGGCGCGGTAGAGTCCTGATTTGGGAATGCGGCAGCTTGCCCTTGCGGCGCGGCGTCCGGGTGCTTAAAACGGCGGGATGCGTCCGCCCGCCTTGCGTCCGTTGGTCCTCCTGCTCCTCCTGGTTGTCGCTACCTTCGCCCCCCCGCCCGGAGCCCGCGCCGACTCCCCGCCCCTGGGGCCGATCCCGGCAGAGGCCAGCGGGCCGAACATGGACCCGGCCGCGGCCACGCGCGCCTACCTCGCCACCATCCCAGCCGAGGCCAAGGCCAGTTCGGACGCCTACTTCGAGGGCGGTTACTGGCTGCTGCTCTGGAACGCGCTGCTCAACGTCGGCGTTGGCACCCTACTGTTGGCGACTGGCTGGTCGGCCGCCTGGCGGGACCGGGCCGCGCGGTTCGTGCGCTGGCGCGGGGCGCAGGTCGCCATCTACGCGGCTATCTTCGCGGTGGTGACGACCGCGCTGGGTTTCCCGCTGAACGTTTACCAGAACTTCTTCCGCGAGCACCAATACCGCATGGCCACGCAGGGTTTCGGCGCGTGGTTCGGGGAACAAACCACCGGGCTGATGGTGCAGGTGATCGTCTCCGCGCTGTTTCTGCCCGCGCTCTACGCGGCGTTCCGCCGGGCCCCGCGCACCTGGTGGGCGTGGGGCAGCGGGGTGGTGATCCTGTTCCTGGCCGTCGGGAGCGTCCTCGGTCCAACCTTCATCTCGCCGTTGTTTAACAAATATCAGCCCCTCGCGGACCCCGCCCTCCGCGACCCCATCCTGGCGATGGCGCGGGCCAACCAGATCCCCGTGGACCACGTCAACGAGTTCGACGCTTCCCGGCAGACCACGCGGGTGAGCGCCAACGTGGACGGGGCCTTCGGCGTGGCGCGCATCAACCTCAACGACAACCTCACCAAACGCTGCTCGCTGCCCGAGATCCGCCACGTCATGGCGCACGAGATGGGGCACTACGTGCTCAACCACGTTTACAAGCTCCTGCTGGAGTTCAGCGCCGTCATCCTCCTGCTGGCGGCTGGCACCCGGGGGCTGTTCGACGCCGTGCTCCGTCGTTGGGGAACCCGCTGGGGGGTGGTGGGCATCGCGGACCCGGCCGGGTTCCCGCTGCTGGTGGCCATCTTCAGCGCGCTGGGCCTGCTCTTCACCCCGGTCTTCAACTCCATCGTCCGGGAAACGGAAGCCGAGGCGGACGCCTTCGGCATCAACGCCTCTCGCGAGCCGGACGGCTTCGCGCAGGCCTCCATCAAGCTCGGTCAATACCGCAAGATGGACCCGGGCCCCGTCGAGGAGTTCATCTTCTTCGACCACCCCAGCGGCCGGGCGCGCATCCGCATGGCGATGGACTGGAAGGCCGCGCACCTGCCGGCCGGCGGGGA
>CAXTFX010000049.1:0-8876 GCA_964243185.1 uncultured Chthoniobacterales bacterium | reverse complement strand
CGCGCATCCGCATGGCGATGGACTGGAAGGCCGCGCACCTGCCGGCCGGCGGGGAGGATTGAGCCGGGAAGGGCTAACGGGCCGGCTCGCCGGCGGCGTCGCTCCCGAACACGAGGACCTTGAAGCTGCCCGGCACCAGCGTCGGCCGCGGCCGGGGGGCGCCCGGGGCGGGCTCCGGCGCCGGCTCGAAGCGGGCGGAGGCCAGGTAGATCCGGTGGGTCCGCGGGTCGAGCGCCATCGTGCGCGCCCCCCGCTCGGTCGCCAGCGTCTGGACGACCGCGAGCTTCCCCGGCGGGTCCTCCCGGAGCACGGTGACGCTGCCCTCGCCGTTGGAGGAGAAGATCAACCCGGTGCCGGGATCGAAAAAGGTGGCGTCCACCCCGCCGCCGATGGGCGCGGTGGCGAGGACTTCGCCGTTGGCACTGTTCATCATCACCAGCAACCGGTTGTGACAGCCGAGGAAGAGCCGGTGGTGGGCCAGGTCAACGTCCATCCCGGTCGCCTCCTCGCCCGGCGCGATGGGCCAGGTGGCGGCCACCTCGTGGCGGCCGGCATCAATGGCGACGACCTCGTGATGGTCCTCGATGTTCACGTAAACCCGTCCGGCCGCCGGGTCGCACGCGGCGAACTCGGGCTTGCCGGACAGGGGAACGGTCGCGACGACCTCGCCGGAGGCGGCGTCGAAGACCGTCGCGGAATGGCCTTGGCCGTTGAAGGCGTAAACCTCCCGCCGGCCGGGTTCGTAGAGGATGGCGTCGGGGTTCTGGCCGGTGGGGACCTTCAGGAGCGTTCGCAACGTCCCCAGGTCCACCACGCTGACGGTGTTCTCCCGCCCGTTGCTGGCAAAGCCGCGGCCCAGTTCCGGCGCGAGCGCGAAGCCGTGCACGCCCGGGGTGTCGGCGATCTCGCCGACGACGGTTTCGCGGTCCAGGTCCACGACCACGACCTTGCTGGCGTGGGTGAGGTAGAGCCGGCGGCCGGCCTCGTCCACCGAGAGGTAATCCCACCCCCCCTCCCCGCCGACGGGAATCTCCCGGAGGAGCCGGTAGGGCGCGGGTTCCGCCCCTTTCGCCAAAGGTCCCGGGAGCGAAAGGGCCGCGAGCAAACCGCCGCAGAGGACGAGCAGGCCGCAACGGGTCGGGGACACGGGCGGGAGGGTAAGGGTGCGCCCCCTCCCCGGCAACCGCGGAATGGCGGATGCGTCCGCCCGCCCGGTCCGGGAGGACGAAAACCGGATGGCGACGCCCGGAGGAAGTTCCACGTCCGAAGTTCTGGGACCCCGCTCAACGTTCGTCATTTCCCCCGTCCCTCTCCTCCCATGAACTCACCCTCGTCCTCTCCCTCCGCCGCGGCGGCCGGCGGCACGTTCAACCTCGGTAACGACCTGCCCGTGAGGCGCCTGGGTTTCGGGGCGATGCGCCTCACCGGCCCCGGCATCTGGGGCGAACCGAAGGACCCCGCGGAGGCTCGGCGCGTCCTGCGGCGCGCCGTCGAACTGGGCGTGGACTTCATTGACACCGCGGACTCCTACGGGCCGGAGGTGTCCGAGCGGCTCATCGCGGAAGCGTTGCACCCGTATCCCGAGGGGCTGGTCCTCGCCACCAAGGGCGGCTTCACCCGGCCGGGGCCGAACCGCTGGGTCGTGGACGCTCGGCCCGGGCGGATGCGCGAGTGCCTGGACGCGAGCCTGCGCCGGCTGCGGGTCGAGCGCATTGACCTCTACCAGCTCCACCGCTTCGACCCGAAGGTGCCCGCGGAGGACACCCTGGGCGTGCTCCGGGAGGCGCAGGCCGCGGGCAAGATCCGCCACGTCGGGCTGTCGGAGGTCAACGTCGCCGAGATCGAGCGGGCGCAGCGGGTGTTGCCCATCGTCAGCGTGCAGAACGAATACAACGTCGGCAACCGCAAGAGCGAGGCGACGCTGGACTTCTGCGCCCAGCGCGGTCTGGGCTTCATCCCTTGGTATCCCGTCGCCGCCGGCAGCCTCGCCCGGCCCGGCGGCCCGCTGGACGCGGCGGCCCACCGCCACGGCGCCACCGTGGCGCAACTGGCCCTGGCGTGGCTGCTGCACCGTTCCCCGGTCGTGCTGCCCATCCCCGGGACGAGTTCCGTGGCCCACCTGGAGGAAAACATCGCCGCCGCGGCCCTGGAGCTGGGCGAGGACGAATGGACGGCGCTGGAAGCGGAGATCGCGCGTTGAAACCAAGCGGCCCGCGGAACACGCGGAAAGACGCGGAAGGCAGAGAGCAGAGGAGCCAATCTTTGCACCTTCCCTTTCCTTCTTCCGCGTCTTTCCGCGTGTTCCGCGGGCTATCCTCCCGGTATGGTGGCCCCGCATGGCCCTCGCCCAACTTTCCCCCGAAGAAACCCGCACCTGGACCCGCGAGGAAAAGGACCGCTGGTGGTTCGAGCAGGTTTACCGCGGCAACCTGCCCCAGCTCACGGTCCGCTCGGCGTGCATGGGGTTCCTCCTCGGCGGCGTGCTCGCGGCGACGAACCTCTACGTCGCGGGCAAGACGGGGGTGACGCTCGGGGTCGGGTTAACCTCCGTCATCCTGGCGTTCGCCCTGTTCCGCCTGCTCGCGCGGGCCGGCGCGGCGCGGGATTTCACCATTCTGGAGAACAACGCCATGCAGAGCATCGCCACCGCGGCGGGTTACATGACCACGCCGCTGACCTCCTCCCTGGCGGCCTACATGCTCGTCACGGACCGCCTCGTGCCCTGGTGGCAGATGGTCGTGTGGATGACCGTGACCTCCCTGCTCGGCGTGCTCGTCGCCTTCCCGATGAAGCGCCGCTTCATCAACGAGGACCAGCTCCCGTTCCCCGAGGGCCGCGCCTGCGGCGTGGTGATTGACGCCCTCTACACCGGGGCGGCCGGCGAAGGGGTTTACAAGGCCAAGCTCCTCGGCGTCACCGCGGGACTCGCCGGGTTCTACCAGTTCCTGTGCGGGGACGGCCTGCAACGGCTGCTCCAGTTCAAGGTCCTGCGTCTGGACCGGCTCTTGGGCTGGGCGGAGCCGTGGCACTTCCGGGAACGTTTCGACGAATACTACTACCTGCTCGCCGCGAAATACGGCCTGTGGGTTCCCAAAATCCTCGGCACGGACGTGCGCCAGCTCGGCCTCCGCGCCGGGCTGGACGCCGCCATGCTCGGCGTCGGCGGGCTGATGGGCGTGCGCGTCGCCTCCAGCGTGCTCCTGGGCACGGTGGTGAACTTCGTCTTCCTGGCTCCCGCCATGATCGCCCGCGGCGACATCGTCCCGCGCGCCGCCGCCAACGGCGCGAAGGCCGCCCTGTCCCGCGTGGAGATCGTCAACCAGTGGTCCCTCTGGTGGGCCGTGACGATGATGGTCGTCGGCTCCCTGGTATCGCTCTTCGCCAAACCCGAGATCATCACCAGCGCCTTCCGCAACCTGCGCGGGCGGAAGCCGGGCGCCGCCGGTCCGGGCACCGACGTCCTGGCGAACATCGAGGTGCCCCTGTGGCTGTCCTACGTCGGCGTGCCCGCGTTGAGCGTCCTCTCCGCCTGGGTCACGCACGTCTTCTTCGGCGTGCCCTTCGGCCTGGCCCTGCTCTCCCTGCCGTTGATTTTCGTGCTCACCCTCATCTGCACGAACGCGATGGCCCTGACCTCGTGGACGCCCACCGGCTCGCTCTCGAAGATCACCCAGTTCACCATCGGCGCCATTGACCGGACCAACCCGGCCTCCAACCTCATCACGGCCGGCATCACCGCCGAAATCGCCTCCAACGCCGCCAACCTCCTCTCCGACATCAAGCCCGGCTACATGCTCGGCGCCAAGCCCCGCCAGCAGGCGCTCGGGCACGTCATCGGCATCTTCTCCGGCGCCCTGGCGGCCACCCCGCTGTTCTTCCTGCTCTTCCTGCCGCCCGCCGCCGACGGCTCACGGGCCGCCGCCACCATCGTTTCCGACGCCTTCCCGATGCCCGCCGCCCTCCAGTGGCGGGGCGTGGCGGACCTCATCGCGCGCGGCGTGGGCAGCCTGCCGACCTCCGCCGTGCTCTCGATGGCCGTGGCCGCGCTCCTCGCCGTGGCCATCGAGGTCACGAGCCTGGTGCGCCGACGGCCGTTCCCGCTGTCCCCCGTGTCCATCGGCCTCGGCGTGATCCTGCCGCCGGAAGCCTGCCTGTGCATGTGGGCGGGCGCGATGTTCTTCTGGGTGATGGGCCGGCGCCACCCGCAACCCGGCACCCCCGGCCACCGCCGTTACGTGGAGGGCGCCGAGCCCATCTGCGCCGGCCTGATCTCCGGCGCCGCCCTCGTGGGCATCGCCAACGCGCTGGTCAACGTGCTGGTTTTTTGAGGGGATGTTCGACAAGACCCGCTAAACCGGCACCAAACGTCTGAGCATGAGCCGGATCATAGCCACCTCGATCCAGGCTTCCGTCGTCTGGGGCCGCCCTTCGCAATCCCGGGCCAGCCCCCGGTGGCGACAACAGAGCCAGGCGAAGGTGCGCTCGAACACCCGGCGGCGCGGCACGACCCGGGAGCCGGGCTTCGGCGCGTCCGTGCGCCGGGCGATCTCCACGCGCCAGCCGCCCTCCCCTTGGCACCAGCCGGCCAGCGCCTCGCCCGCGCAGCCCCTGTCGGCCCAGATCGACCTGAGCCGGGGTTGGAGCGGGGCCAACGTCGCCTTCATGTTTAGCTGGCGAAGGCGTGGGTGCCGCGAACCACCGAAGCCCCGGCGCGCAGGACCGCGCTGACAAGAACGGCCTCGGCGATCTCCGCGTCACTCGCCCCCGCGGCGCGGGCCGCTTTGACGTGGATGTCGATGCAGTAAGGGCACTGCGTGGTGTGGGCGATAGCCACGGCGATGACTTCCTTCCTCCTTGGCCGCGATGGCCCCCGGGGCGAGCACGGCCTTGTCAAAGGGCGTGGAACGCCCGCATGGCGGCTGGGGCGGCCGCGGCGAGTGCCTTGTGAGGTGTTTGAGGTCGTCGGGGTGATACATGGGGGCCGGAAGCGGATGGGCGGTCAATGTGCTTGCCTTCAGCCCGCGACGTGGCGGCCGGCGGTGACCCCGCCGTCCACGGGCAGCACGGCCCCGGTGATCCAGCCCGCGCGCTTGGTGCTGGCTAAGAACAGGATGGCCTCGGCCACGTCGGCGGCCTGTCCGTTGCGCCCCAGCGGGTGAAAGCCGTGGAAGGTCGGCAGCACGGCGGCGACCTCTTCGGGGGAGAGGAAGGTGCCATACACGGGCGTTTCCACCACGGCCGGGGCGACGGCGTTGACGCGGATCTTGTCCGCGGCGAACTCGATGGCCAGGTTGCGGGTGAGCGCGTGCACGCCCGCCTTGCCCGCCGAGTAGGCGCTCGACGGGGTGGCGCCCACGGCGAGGTCGGCCCACATGGAGCCCACGTTGACCACGGCCCCGCCGTGGCCGGCCCGCCGCATCTCGGCGATGGCGGCCTGGGCGGCGAAGAAGGTGCCCTTGACCGCCACGTCCAGGTAGGCGGCCACGTCCTCCGGGGTATGTTCCAGGAAGGGCGTGGGCCGGAAGATGCCGGCGTTGTTGACCAGCACGTCCACGCGGCCGAAGCGGCGCAGGGCGGCGGCCGTCAGCTCCCGGGCGACGGACGGATCGGCGATGGAGCCGGCGACGGTTTCCACGCGCTCGCCGCCGGGGTCGAGTTCACTGGCCGCGGCGCGCAGGGTCTGCTCGCGCCGGCCGTTGAGGACCACGCCGCGGGCGCCAGCGACCAGGAACTGGCGGGCCGCTTCGTGGCCGATGCCGGTGCCGCCGCCTGTGATGAGGATAACTTGGTCTTGGAATTCCATTGAGGGTGTTTGCTTTGTTTGGGTTTCGGGTCGTTGCTAGCCGGCGCGGCCCCCGCATCATGCCGAAGCCTCTTCAACCAGCGACCTTGAAGGCTAAGGCCGCGTTGCTCACCCACCAGCGGGCACAATCGGGTGGGGTGGGCACCAAACGGTCGGGATCGTTGCCGGCCAGCGAGAAGAAACTTTTGCGCCGCCACCCCCCGCAGGAGGTTGGCCGGATGCTGGAGACGGTGATCGGCTGCAAGTGGTCGATGACCGTTTTCCACCTGCTCGCCCAGGGCGTGTGCCGGCCCGGGGCGATGGAGCGGGCCGTCGAGGGACTCACGGCCAAGGTGTTGGGCGCCTGCCTGCGCCGGCTGGTGGACTTAGGAATTTTGGAGCGCACGGCCTACCCGGAGGTGCCACCCCGGGTGGAATACCGCGTCACGCCCTTCGGCCAGCGCTTTCTTGGTCTGCTGGAGCACGCCGAGGCGCTGCAAGCGGAATGGGAAACTCGCCACCCGACAACTGCGTCCAACGTGAACACCGACCCAGTTCACCCATCCTGAACACGCTCTGAGGGGGCCACCGGGGGGGCGGCAGCCGGGTTCGGTCGTCGCGGGGGCCGGGTGGGCAAAATTTTTGAAACATCGTCCCGGCGCCGCCGGAGGTAACGATTGTGCAAACGAAAAAACTCACCCGGACGCTTTGCAGCCGGCGCCGCGGCTTTCCCACCGCGCGGGCGGTGCTCGGCGCCGGCCTGCTCGCGGCGTCCATTGCCCTGCCGCTCAATGTCCGCGCCGCAACCCGCCCGGAGCGCCCGGTCCCCGTGACCGGGGAAGGCGCGTCCGGGCCGCGGTGTTCCGTTCCCGCGCCCGGTCGCAACCTGCTCCTGGTCGTCACCGCCGTGCTCGGCTCGCTCGTCGGCATCGAGCGGCTGGCCTCCTGGCGCCTGGGCGTGCGTCATCGCCGCGAGGGGTTGGACGTCATGGTTGCCCTGTGGCCAACCGGCGGGGGGCGGGCCGTGCCCATCGCCTACCCGGTGACCTGGAGCGCGCCCCCGCCCGGCCACCGTTACCTGCCGCAGCCCGGCTCCAGTTGGGGCGGTTCGCGCGGGTTGGCAAGGAGCTAAGTAAGCGAACAAGAGTAACGCGGCATTCTCTCGGCCTCCCGGGTAGGGCGGGCGTCTCGCCCGCCCCCAAGGGGCATCCTGCCCCGCGGCAGCCGGTCAACCGGCGGTTGACCGGAGACCCTGCGGTCAAGATGCCCTCGGAGGCGGGCAGCGTGCCCGCAGGACCCGAGAACTTTTGTTCGCCTACTTAGCCACCGGCGCGTCGCACGGGTTCGCAGGTGAACGCGGAGGAGCGGCTCCCGTCGCCCGCGCGGCGCGGGTTCTTACCCGAACCCGCAAGGCCAGGGGTTTCCCCGCGGGCGAAATGAAGGTGGCGTTCGGCGTCGGCACCACGTCAGGTCGCCGAGGCTTCGCGCGGTGACCTACGGCCAGTCTGTCGGGTGAACGGTTTAACAACCGTTCCGGCTCGAACCTTGGCTGCGGGTCGCTCCACTTGAAACACCCAAACCCAGAGCAACACCCTTCATGCCCAACTCCTCTTCCCGTCCCTTCGCGGTCGTCACCGGCGGCTCCGGCGGCATCGGCCTCGAACTGGCCAAACAGTTCGCCCAAAACGGTTTCGACCTCCTCATCTGCGCGGAGGACGTCAACCTGCCCCGCGCCAAGCACATTCTCGAAACCCTCGGCGCCGGCGTCCAGAGCGTGCAGGCCGACCTCGCTACCCATGAGGGGGTCGAGACGCTCGTCCGCGAGATCAAAGCCGCCGGCCGCGGCGTGGACGCCGTGTGCTTCAACGCCGGCGTCGGCCTAGGCGGCGATTTCGTGCGTCAGACCGACCTGCACAAGGAGTTGAACATCATCAACCTCAACGTCGTTTCCACCGTCCACTTGGCCAAGCACCTCCTCGCCGACATGGTCGAGCGCGGCCGGGGCCGGGCGCTGTTCACCGCCTCCATCGCGGGCACGATGCCCACGCCGTTCGAGGCCGTCTATGGCGCCTCCAAGGCGTTCGTCCTCTCCTTCGCCGAGAGCCTGCGTAACGAGCTGAAGGACACCGGCGTCACCGTCACCGCGCTGCTGCCCGGCGCGACGGAAACCGATTTCTTCCACCGCGCCGAGATGGACGACACCAAGGTCGGCTCCGACCCCAAGGACAGCCCGGCGGACGTAGCGAAACAAGGCTTCGACGCGCTGATGGCCGGCAAGGAAAAGGTCGTCGCCGGCTCGTTCAAGACCAAGCTGATCGGCCTGGCCAACGACGTCCTGCCCGAGAGCGTCAAAGCCAGCCAGCACCGCAAGCTCGCCGAGCCAGGCTCGGCGGAAAAGTAGGCGCCGCGGGGTCCGCCGCCACCGGGGGAAACGCCCGTGCCCCCGCGGCGGACGGCGCGGGGCAAGCGTTCCCCCCCGGCCCCTCAACGCTTTCCCTTTCGCGCCGTCCGTCGGCCGGCGGCGACGGCTTCCCCGGCCCACGCGGCCAACTCCTCCCGGCTCTCCAGCACGTCGGCCGGGACCAGGAAGTAGGACATCGTGCCCGGCTGGTTCTCGTCCGGCTGGAACGCCGGCAACCCGCGGCGCTCGAACGTGGGCCGGTTCCCCGCGTCGGCCTTGAGGTAGAGCGCGCCGCGGGCGATCAGGGCGAAAACCGTCCCGTCGCAGTAAAGCGTGTAGCCGCCCATCATGCGTCGGACCGTGATCTGCCCGAGCGGGGCCAACTGTTCCAGGACAAATTCCACGTAGCTATCCGACTCGGGCGACTTTTTCATGGGCGGGCGGGCGAGTGGGCGCGTGCGAAAACGAACGTTCCATGCTCCTCGCCTTCCACAAGTCTTACGGCGTGCTGTCCCAGTTCACCCCCGAGCCGGGCAGCCGGTGGCTCACGCTGGCGGGGTTCGGATTTCCCCCGCGGGTCTATCCCGTCGGCCGGCTGGACGCGGATTCCGAGGGGCTCCTGCTGTTGTCCGACGAACCGGCCTGGAACGCGCGCCTGCTCGACCCGCGGCACGGGCACCCGCGCCGCTACTG
>CAXTFX010000048.1:6149-15220 GCA_964243185.1 uncultured Chthoniobacterales bacterium | reverse complement strand
GCGGGCGTGGCCTGCCTCTACGGCAACTACGCGGGCGACAACATGAACGTGAAGCTGGCCCGGCGCATGGCCGAGAAGGCCGGCATCCGCGTGGAAACCGTCATCGCCAACGACGACGTCGCCTCCGCGCCCAAAACCGAGCGCGACAAGCGCCGCGGCGTCGCCGGCGAGGTGCTGATGTGGAAGGTCGCCGGGGCCAAGGCCGCCGCGGGCGCTCCGTTGGAGGAGGTCATCCGCGTCGCCCAAAAAGCGATGGACCATACCCGTAGCATTGGCGTCGGCCTGACGCCCTGCACCATCCCCGCCGTGGGAAAGCCGAACTTCCAGATCGCTCCCGGCAAGATGGAAGTCGGCATCGGCCACCACGGCGAGCCCGGCGTCGCGGTGATGGACCTCGCGCCGGCTGACGCCATCGCCCAACTCTGCCTCGACCACATCCTGCCCGACCTGCCGTTCAACGCGGGCGACGAGGTCGTCGTCCTCGTTTCCGGCCTCGGCGCCACGCCCGTGATGGAGCTCTACATCGCCTACTCGAAGATTTTCGATCTGCTCGGGGCCGCCGGGATGAAGGTCGCGCACGCCTACGTCGGCAACTACTTCACCTCATTGGAGATGATGGGCATCACGGTGACGTTGACGAAGGTGGACGAGGAGTTGAAAGAGCTCATTGCCGCCGACGCCGAGTGCGTGGGGTTGACCCAGTTCAAACGTTCTTGAACCCAACCGGGGCTCCGATCCTATGAGCGACTCCTTCCCGAATTCCCAGGGCCGCCGCGTGCTGGTCGGCTTGATTGATACCATCGAGAGCAACGGCGCGATGCTCTCCGAGATTGACGGCGCGACCGGCGACGGCGACCACGGCATCAACATGAGCAAGGGCGCCCGCCGCACCCGCGAGCTGCTCGGCGACCGCGAGGTCACGACGGCCGAGGGCCTGGAGCTGCTCGGCGGCGTCCTCCTGGCGGAGATCGGCGGGGCGATGGGTCCGCTCTACGGCTCATTCTTTAACGAGATGGGCACCGCCTGCCAGGGCGCGGAGGCCACGGACAAGGAAACCTTCGGCAACATGCTCAATGCCGCGGTGGAGGTCATGCAGGACCTCGGCGGGGCAAAGGTCGGCGACAAGACGATGATGGACGCCCTCCTGCCCGCGCACGACGCCTACCGTTCAGCCCTGGCCGGGGGTGCCAACTTCCCCACCGCCCTGCGCCGCATGGCCGATGCGGGCGAACGGGGCAAGGAATCCACCCGCGGCCTCGTCGCCAAGCTCGGTCGCGCCAGCCGTTTGGGCGAGCGCTCGCGCGGCACCCTGGACGCCGGCGCGACCTCCTGCGCGCTGATCCTGAAGTCGTTCGCGGACACGTTGGGCAGCCCGGCTTGACCCATCATGGCTCCGTGCGGTTCTCCCGCGCACCTCACGTTGACGGATGGCGGTCTGGAGCTTGGCACCGGGGGGACCTTCGGCATCTTTGGCGGAGCGGCATCGGCCCAGGCACGTGGAGCAACATCCCGCCGGTGCTCACCGGTCGGACCGCGCACCTTGGGGACGGAAGGTTGCTCGGCGGTCCAACGTCCGCCGTCTGACCGTACTGCCGCAAACACGCCGGTGGCGCAGACCACTCCAGGACTTGAGAGCTGAAACCGGGACCCACGATTTTCGGCCCGCCGCAACTTTTTCCGGACTGCATTCACGGCCAAGGCGGTGCGAGCCTCCGATATGAATCAGAAGGAAAGGCGGTCCCCCCGACAACTGCCAGGTCCCCCCAATTTTGCAGGGGTCGAGTCCGCTTGGCCTCCCGGTAGCCCGGTCCCCGCTGACACGTGGCAGTCTGCACTGTGGGTAGGACTAGTCACCTCGGCCCCTTCCCCAATTTGAAGCGCACAGACCGCCGGCATTTCGTCGTCGCGCCTGCGCGCCTTCAAAACCCAACGCAGAACACCAACGTTAGGCTTACTCGCCTGAAATGAAACTAAGATACCCACACCAACACATTGTGCGTGCCACGGTCGGAATGCTGTCCGCAGTCCTGCTCTTGGCCTCATACACCCCAGCGTGGTCTCAAGACAAAAGCTTCGACTGGAAGCAAGCGTCGGGGACCAAGCTCAACGTCGCCCTGAACCAGCATCCCTACGCGGAGGCGATCATCAAGCACTTACCCGAGTTCAAGGAAATGACCGGGATTGATGTCCAGTATGAACTTACCCCGGAGGAAAACTACTTCGACAAGATTACTACCGCGCTGTCCTCCAGCAGCGGCACCCCAGACGTGTTCATGACCGGAATTTACCAGATGTGGGACTATGCGAGCGCCAAGCGCATGGAACCCTTGGATCAGTTCCTCGACAGCCCGGCGAGCACGAGCCCGGACTACAATCCCAGCGACATCTTCGAGGGTGTCTTCAAAGGGGGCAAATGGGATCTGAAACCCGGTTCGCCCTCCGGCTCGGGCTCCCTTTATTCATTGCCGCTCGGGTTCGAGATGTATTCCTTGGGTTATAACAAGAAGTATTTTGACAGCAACGGGTTGAAGCCGCCGGCGACCTTCACGGAACTGGTGGCCTTGGCAAAAAAGCTCAAGGGTTGGAACGGCCCCGGCTCTTATGGTGTAGCTGTGCGTGGAACCCGCAACTGGGCTACCATCCACCCCGGATATATGTCCGTGTTCACGAATGCCGGTGCGACCGATTTCGAGATTAAAGGCGGCAAACTGGTGTCAACTTTGGACCAGCCCGCTTCAATCGAGATCACAAAGCAATTCGCGGACATGGTGCGGGGCGGTGGCCCTCCTGGTTGGTCAAATTATACCTGGTATCAATGCGGAGCCGACTTTGGTGCCGGCAAGGCGGCGATGCTGCTCGACGCGGATAGCCTGGGCTACTTCACCGCGGCGCCTGGATCCGCCAAGGAGTCCGGCAATCTGGCTTTCGCGCCCATCCCGGTGACCAAGGAAGGCATCTCGCCGACGCCAAACGAGTGGGTGTGGCAGGTTGGCATGAACAGCACCTCCAAAAACAAAAAGGCGGCGTGGCTCTTCATGCAATATTTCACCGGTCCGGACCACGTAAAATGGGCATCTATCAATGCGAAACTGGTGGACCCGGCTCGCCAGTCCGCCTGGGACAACCCGGAGTTCAAGCAAAAGCTTTCGGCTATCCCAGGTTTCTATGAGACCTTCCAAGCCCAAATCAAGGACACGAGCGTGAAGTTCACCCCGCAGCCCTATTTCATTCAATCCACGACGGAGTGGGCGGCGACCCTACAGAAGATCATCCTCTCCGGCGAGGACACCGACAAAGCGATGAAGGATCTCGCCAAGCGGATTAATAAGGACACTTCCAAATTGAAGCTGTGAAGCGCCTCATTGTCCGCTAGTGAATTCGTGATCTAGTCTTCTAAGTTTGCTGTGCCAGCCGGGCAGGTGTCAATCCACTTGCCCGGCTGGTTGTTGGAAAAGTGAGTTAGACTTTCCAAACCAAGCCCCGCCTTAAAGGCGGGTGGTTCGCCATCTCGTCCAGACGCTCGATGTCGTCCTTGAAAGCCCCATCCGCGAAGTTGTTATGATTTCCTGAAATGGCCACCAGCGTCCTTACCCCCAGCCACGGCGGTTCCCCGCCCGTGCCTTCTTCGCCTTCAGGCCAACTGGAGCTATCTGAAACTGCTAGAAAATATGCCCGCCGAAAGGCCATGCGCCCTTATTTGGTGTTGGCTCCAGCGTTTGTGCTCACAATCGGGATATTAATCCCATTCTTTGTTGCGATTTACTACTCTTTTACCGACCGGTCGCTACGTAGCTCATCGTTTACAACGGTAGGTTTTGAGAATTTCATCGAAACCTTCTCGAGCTCGGACTTCTGGCACTCGATCCTGGTCACTTTGATGTATGCATTCATCGCTACAGGAGTTGAGATGCTCCTTGGATTGGGTGTGGCTCTCTTGCTGAACCGCGACGACAGCGCGCTTTCCAAGTTTTTACGCCTGGTGCTGATCTTTCCCTTGATGATCGCGCCCGTTATCGGCGCCCTGATCTGGCAATTATTGACAAATCCCTCGGTGGGTTTGCTGAGAATTCCTTTGTCTTGGATCGGCTTAGGAGAGTTTCGGTGGAGCGCCGATCCGAACTACGCTTTGTTTACGGTTATCTTGGTTGATGTTTGGATTTACACGCCCTTCGTGGTCATTTTAGTGTTGGCGGGACTTCGCTCACTGCCGAAATCACCGTATGAAGCCGCCCTCATTGATGGCGGTTCCGCAGGGTTCGTGTTCAAAAACTTGACGTTACCCATGTTGAGTCCCGTGTTACTCATTGCCCTAGTGTTTCGTTTGATGACTTCGTTGCAAGAGTTTGGCATTATTTTTGCCTTGACGAAGGGCGGTCCGGGAGACCGCACCATGAACATTGCGATCCGCTCCTACAACGAGGCGTTTCCATATTACAACCTGAGCGGGGCCATCCCAAACCTTCTGGTGCTGTGGGCCATGATTTACGCGATCTGCTTTGTATTAATCGGATATTGGCGCAAAGCGCAAAAAATCGCCTCGGGCGCTGCCTGAACGTTTCGCCGCCATGAATAATAACTCTAATCCCGTGGGAGTGCTGGTCACCGTGATCCAGAAAGGTCTTTTGCTCCTATACGCTTTGTTCGCGCTGTTTCCTCTGATCTGGATGGTGATCTTATCTTTCAAACCCGATCTTGAAATGTTCGGGAGTCCGCTCGTCTTTCATCCCACCTTGGATAATTACCGGGCGGTCTTGGGCCGGAGCGATTTCTTAGGCACCCTTGGACATAATATGATTGTCAGCGTTTTGGCTGTCTGTCTCTCTTTAGTGGTCGGGGTGCCGGCGGCCTACGCTCTGGCTCGTTACCAGTTCAAAGGCCGGGAGGACATTGCCTTCACCTTTCTATCGTTCCGATTCGCTCCCGAGATACTGGTGATCATTCCGCTTTATATCATCTACCAGAAGCTAGGTCTGATTGACACTTACACCGGGTTGATCTGGGTTTACCAGCTTATCAGCCTGCCTTTATTAATCTGGATTTTGCGCGGGTTCTTCGAGGACATCTCGCCAGACGTGGAGTCCGCCGCCCAACTGGATGGTTATGCATGGTGGGAGGTGTTCTTCAAGGTGCTGCTGCCGCTCGTGCGACCTGGTCTGGTGGCCGCGGCTCTGCTGTGCTTTATATTCTGCTGGAACTCGTTCACCTTTAGTCTTCAACTCGGGGGTGCGCACACACAGACCTCCACGGTATCAATGACACAGTTTTTAGCCTCCGACACGGTCCATTATGGTTGGGTTGCGGCCGCGGCTCTGATTTCGGCGTTGCCGGAGGTGGTTCTCGCCCTGATGATTCAAAAACACCTTGTGCGTGGTCTCTCGTTTGGTGCCGTGAAAGGTTGATCAACCATATGGCTAACGTTGAAATACAGAGCTTGTCCAAGAAATACGGCAAGCGCACCGGCGTTGACGACATCTCACTAAAAATTGCCGATCAAGAGTTTATCACCGTGTTTGGTCCTGCTGGAGCGGGTAAAACTACGACTTTGAGTCTGATTGCAGGAATCGTCACACCCGACCAGGGAAACGTTCTGATCGCCGACCGTGACGTGGGGGGGCTTGAACCCGCTGAACGTAACGTGGCCATGGTTTTCGAAAGTTACGCTTTATACCCGCAACTCACCGTTTTCGACAACATGGCCTTTCCGTTGCGTAGCCCCAAATATCGGCTGCCGGAGGAGAAAGTTCGTGAGCAGGTGGTTCACTACGCCAAGGTGATGAAAATCGATCATCTGATCGAACGACCGATCCAGGCGTTAAGCAATGGCCAGCGCCAGCGCACCGCCTTGGGCCGGGCATTGGTGCGTAAGCCTGACGTGTTCTTGTTAGATGAGCCTTTGAGTCACCTTGATGCCAAGCTCCGGCATTCGATGCGGGCCGAGTTGAAAGAGATGCGCCAACAACTCGGGACTACGACCATTTATGTGACACACGATTATCTGGAAGCCATGAGCCTCGGGGATCGTGTCGTGATCTTAGACCTAGGTCGCATCTTGCAAGTCGGCACCCCTGATGAGGTTTACTTCCGACCCGCTACTACCCGCGTTGCCAGTTTGTTCGGAGACCCTGAAATTAATCTGGTGGACGCCGCGGTGGGCTCCCTCCCCAACGGCTCCGTGGGACTAAAGATGTTCGGGGGAGGCGTAGTTATACCCGTCTCGCCTGAGATGTCCCCCAAGTTGCGTGGCTTGGGATCACCCAGCCTGCGTATCGGTTTTCGGCCCGCGGACGTCGAACTTCGGCCCGCGGACGATCCCCAAACGATGCCAGGTGTAGTTTACAGTTTCGAGCCGTTGGGCACAAAATGCGTGCTCACCCTGACTGTTGCCGACGGTAGTCGCGTCCGTGCTCTGACAACGGGAAGAGCCCAATTCTCCGCCGACGAGAGGGTTGGTTTCCAGATTCACTTGCGCGATTTGATTTTTTTCGATCCCGGGAGCGGGGTTTACCTTACGCGATCTGATCTTTCCCGGGAGGAAATATAATCTCTATATGGCAGAGCTCACGCTCCAGGACGTCGTAAAACAATACAACCTTGGTCAGCCCAAGGCGGTTGACCACGTCTCGTTGGAAGTGCGTGACGGCGAGTTTATTGCACTGTTGGGTCCGTCCGGATGCGGGAAGTCCACCTCGCTGCGGATGATCGCAGGGTTGGAGGATATCACCGCTGGCCGGATCATCATCGGTGGTCAGGTGGTTAACAATGTTCACCCCAAAGATCGCGGTGTCGGCTTGGCTTTTGAAAACTACGCCTTGTATCCGCCGCTAAAAATCCGCGATAACCTGGCGTTCAACCTGCGCGCTCGGGGCGTTGCGGAAAAAGAAGCATTCAGCCGGGTGAATGAAATATCCAAATATCTGCACATTGAGGATCTTCTCGACCTCAAGCCTGCCGCGTTGAGCAGCGGTCAAAAGCAGCGGGTCAACATCGCTCGCGCTCTGGTCCGGCGTCCGGCGGTGCTCTTGCTGGATGAACCCCTCAGTCACTTGGACGCTGCGTTGCGCGTGCAGATGCGCACGGAAATCAAGCGACTCCACACCGAGCAGAGGTTCACCACCGTGATCGTGACGCATGACCAGCTCGAAGCGATGGCCCTCGCTGACCGGATCGCCGTCTTGAACGACGGTAAACTACAGCAGTTCGACACTCCTTTAGCGGTGTTTAACCACCCGGCTAACGAATTCGTGGCTGGTTTTTTAGGCGAACCTCCGATGAATATCTTCGTCGTGGAGCGTGATTCTGAGGACCGCTGGCGCATTCCAGGCACTTCCTTTAGCTTGCTAATGACGGAGCACGTCAAAAACCTCAGTGGCTCACGCACCCAGGTCAAGCTGGGCGTTCGACCGTGGGGCATTCAACTCGCACGGGCGGGGGGGCCAAACGCTGTTCAAGGCACGATATCAGTGGTGGAAAATCTGGGCGATGAAACCAGGGTAGGCGTCCGCTTCGGTGACGTTCTGCTGATGGCGAGCGTGGCCTTAACAAAGCAATTCAAACCTGGCTCAGACGTTTACCTGACCTTTAACGACGAGGACTTAAACTTGTTTGACATTGACACCGGACTCCGTCTGACCGCCCCGTAGGTTCTCCTCAGCTCCCAAAACACAAACCTGATCAACTCGTTATGAGCACATCCATGACCGCCAACGCCCCGACCCGAAGCACCCAGCCGGCTACGGCCGACGGCGAAGCTCCCGTCCAGCACTATTCCTCAGAGAACGGTAGCAACGGCCAAGTTAACTTGCCCGAAACCATGCGCGCCGTTGTCGCTTACGCTCCGGGTGACTACCGGTTGGAAACCGTTCCGACTCCCCGCGCCGGCCCTGATGATATCATTGTTAAGGTTGAGGCGTGCGGCATCTGTGCGGGCGATATCAAAGCCAACGAGGGTGCCGTCTCCTTTTGGGGAGGCAAGGGTCAACCCAAATACATCAAATCCCCGATGATCCCCGGGCACGAGTTCATCGGGTTCGCCGTGGAGATCGGGGAAAACGTTGCCGCCAAAGGTAAGTTCAAGGTTGGCGACCGCATCATCTCGGAGCAGATCGTGCCCTGCTGGGATTGTCGATTCTGCAACCGCGGCGAATACTGGATGTGTGAAAAGCACGACGTTTACGGTTTTCAAAACAACGTGAACGGCGGCTTTGCCGAATATATGCGGTATCCTAAAGAGGGGATTCAGCACCTCGTCCCACGCGATCTTGCCCTGGAAAAAGCGATCCTGGTTGAGCCATATGCGTGCTCGGTTTTCGCCGTCAAGCGGGCGAAAATCACCCTGGAGGACGTGGTGGTGCTCGCGGGTGCTGGCCCACTGGGTCTGGGCATGGTGGGCGCGATGCGGTTGCACAACCCATCAAAACTCATTGTGCTCGATGTGAAGCAGAGCCGGTTGGAACTGGCCAAACAGTTTGGCGCGGATCTGGTGATGAACCCGCTCGAAGAAGATGTCGTTGCCCGTGTCAAAGAGTTAACCGGCGGCTACGGATGTGATGTTTACATCGAGGCTACCGGGCACCCCGATTCGGTGAAGCAAGGCCTAGCCATGATCCGCAAGCTCGGACGCTTCGTAGAATTCAGCGTGTTCTCCCAGGATGTGACGGTAGATTGGAGCATCATCTCCGACCGTAAGATGCTCTATGTGTTGGGCGCCCATCTGGGCCCTTACTGCTACCCGTTTACGATTGAGGCCATCGCTGACGGCCGTCTGCCCACGCAAGGCGTGGTCACGCACCAATTGAAGCTGGAAGAATATCAAAAGGGCTTTGATCTGATGAAGAAGGGTAATGAATCTATCAAAGTGTTGCTCATTCCTTGAGCGGGACTACTCACGGGGAGCGAGCAGCAAATCCAGGGGCTAGGTTCGGTCGGACGGCGCTGGGAGCGGGTTCCTTCCGGCGCCAAAACGAGCCGTTAGGCAGAAAATAAGTAAGCGAACAAAAGTAGGGCGGCCTTCTCTCTGCCTCCCGGGTCCGGCGGGCTTCTCGCCCGCCTGCAAGGGGCATCCTGCCCGCTGG
>CAXTFX010000048.1:0-6049 GCA_964243185.1 uncultured Chthoniobacterales bacterium | reverse complement strand
CCTCCCGGGTCCGGCGGGCTTCTCGCCCGCCTGCAAGGGGCATCCTGCCCGCTGGACCCGGGAAATTTTGTGCGAATACTTAGCGCGAGTGGATGGCCTTTCAAAACCCGTCGCGCAATACATTCATTACGTGCGAACGCCGCCAGCCATATTTAGGGAGTGTTATTCAAAAGGTTACATGGGCGGCTGGGCTTTTCCTCGTGCGGACCCGACCCCGGCAGCCGGTCCGGCGCGCCCTGGGAGAAAAAGCTGCGCGCTCGGGCCGCCCTGGTCGAAGCGGTGTGCCCCCTTCGATCCCGTGCCCACGGCCAAGTGCGCCCAGGCGGCGGCGGGAGCCTTGGCGCACTGGGGCTTTGACCCGGGGCGGGCTGAAAGAGCTACGCTGATGGTCGGCGTCCCCGTGATGGCTAGCACGCAGGGCTGCTCGCGGTCTTCTAACCGGAAGCGCACCTTGCCCTCGGCCCCAAAGACCGCGTCGGCCACCGCCCGGGTTGGCCCCGGCGCCCAAGGCGCGTTCCGCCAACGCGCGGGCTAGTTTTCCGTGGAGTCAGTGTGGGGTCAGAGCTTCCTCGGCGCCCTACCGGCTGGCGCGGATCGCCAAGGGGCGCGGCGTGTTGCCGGTGGCCGCACCACCTTCTACCCGCCAATCTCCACGGACGGGACGACCAGAAGGGGAATTCGTCCACTTGAACGAATCCTCCGATGCACCCGAGCCGCAAAGTCCTGCGGTTGCCGTTGGTCTCTTTGGGGCTGCCGGTGGAGGGCGTTCCAGTGCGCCGGCGCGGGCGAAAACGGCCCCTCCTGGACGGCGCGAAGCTGGCGATCGCCTTCCTGCTCGCGCCGGACACGTCGAGCGCGGCTTGCCGATCCGCCGAGCGGGGCAGGTCGGCGGACAGGCTGTCTTTATCTGCGTGAAACCCCGCGCCGCTCGCCCCCTTGGTCGGAGACGTTGAGCCCGCCGATTGGCGGACGGGTGGCCGTGAGCCGGCGGGTGGTTCTCCTCCCCCCGCCGGCTCCCAAGGGGGAGCGGGGTGAAAGTAAATCCAGGGAGGCAAGAGCCGGCTTCCCTCCCGCGCGCCGTCTGGATTGCTTCTGGCGGACCCCCCCGCCAATCCCCTACACTGCGTCCGTCGCCTCCCATGTCCCGCGCCCTGAAGTTCACCCTGCTCGTCGGCACCCAGATCGTCTGGATCCTCGCCGTCCTTCAACTCCTGAACACCTTCGCGGGTGCCGACGCCGCCCTGGCCCGCGCCCTCGGGCTGGGAGAGGAGACGGACCTGCGCGCGCACACGCTGCTCGCCGTGGTTTCCGTCGCTGTCCTGGGCTTCGGGGTGACGTGGGCGAGCGTGGCCGCCGGGCACGCCCGGCCGTGGGCGCGCGCGCTGGTGGCCATCGTGGCGGTGGCGGAGACATTCACCCTGTCGGCGTTGCTGGCCCTCTTCGGCGGGTTCTTCTCCCCGTGGCTGCCCGCCGTGGCCGCCGCGCTGGGTTGGGTGGCGGGGACGTTTTACGGGCGCACGCCCTTGGGCCGCCGCTCGGGGCTGGTGGAGCGGCTCTTCGGCCCCGGCCGCGTCTCCCCGGCGACGGCGCGCGCCCTGGCCGATAGCCGCGCGCCGGTGGCCGAAGCGGCCGGGGGCTTGGCCGGGGAGATGACGGTCGTGGCCGTGGAGATCGTCAACCTGCCCGGGTTGTTGGACGCCCTGACGCCCAGCGATGTGCTCACGCGCGTCAACCGTTTCCAGGCGTGGGCGGCCGACGCCCTGCGCGCGGCCGGCGGCTGCGTGTCGGCCAACGGCGCCGAGGGCGTCCGTGCCGTCTTCGGCCCGCCGCTGCCGGGAACGCGCGACCACGCCGCCGCGGCCTGCCGCGGGGCGTTGGAGATCGCGCGCCGGCTCGCCCTGCTCAACGCGGAGGGACCCGCCGCCGGCGCGCCGCTCGACGCCCGCGTCGGGATCAACACCGGTGAGGTTCTCGTCGGCCGCTGGGGTCGGGACGGCTACGGGGCCGCGGGCGAGGAGGCGGACTTCGCCCGGCAGGCCACGGGGCTGAACCTCGTCTATGGCTCGCGCATCCTCCTCGGGGCGCGCACCTACGAACTGGCCGCGGGCATCATCGAGGGCCGCCCGCTCGACCTCCTCCCGCGGGCGGGACCCGGCGGGGGCTGGCGGGAGGTTTACGAGTTGCTCGGCGAAACCCGCACGCTGTCCCCGGAAACCCTCGCCCGCCGGGACCTGTTCTGGACGGGAGTCATCTTCTACCGCGAACGCCGCTACGCCGACGCCCTGGAACGCTTCGCGCAGGTCCGCGCCGGCCACGGGGAAGACGACGCGGGGGATGACGGCCCATTGGAGTTCTACCTCCGGCGCATCGAGCGCGTGCTCGGTCCCCGGATGGCGCTCGGAGGCCCGACGGAAGACGACCCGGCCGAGATGGAAAACGGGGGGGGTCTTAGCCCGCCCGCCGACGCCCCCCCGGCGACGGTTGCCACCCGCTGACGCTCAGGGGTCGCGCGGTTCGTCGGCCGGCGGCGGCGGGTGCCGCTCGCCGTCGGCGGTCAACTCGAACTCGCCCGCGTCGAACCCGACCAGGGCCGCGGGGACGCCGGAGACGCTGAAAACGTCCCACGCCGCACCGTCGAACTGGTAGAACAACAGTCGGCCGGGTGCCTTCGGGTCACGGCCGAGCCGGGCGGCGCGCAGGTTCGGCCGGGCGGAAACGGGCAACAGGCGCAGGCCGTCGGCCGTTTCAAGGTAGGAGCCCGTGGCGTCGAAGCCGGCGCGGAGTTTGGCGCGGGACGGCTTGCCGGGTTCGAGCGGGTTCTCGGCCAACGGGAGTTCGACGACGGGGGAGGGCGCGTTTTTGTCCAGCCCGAGCACGGAATTAATCCGGTGGATGTTACGTTCGAAGAAGGTTTTCCAATCGGAGACGGGGCGGCCGTCGGCCTCGGGTTTGGTTTCGGAAAACTCCAGGCCGCGGACGCGCTGCCATCCGTCGGATTCTTCCAGCAAGTAGAGGCGGTCGGCCGTGCGGGAGGCGGCAACGGCGCGGGGCGCGGGTTCCCCCGGCGTGGTCGGTAGGCGTCGCAGCACCTCACCATTGGGGGTTGATTGCCGCAATCCCGTCGGGCCGACGGACCAGATGGAGCCATCGCGCCCGGGAGTCGGCGTCAGTGCCGGGGCTTCCTTGGCCGGCAGCGTAAAGTCATCCTCCCGCTCAATGCCCATCTCGCGCCCGTCGTCCACCGCAAAGACCCGCGTGGCCTGGCCGGCAGAGAGGTAAATCGAACCATTTTCGGCCGCATCCAGTCGCGGCACGGTGCCCCACGCGCTGACCGACGGGGAGCCAAGTTCCCGCCGCCAACCAATCCGCCCCGTGTCTGCGGCGGCGACGCGCAGGAGCTCGACTTTGGCGTCGGCCATCGTGGCGAGCACGACCAACCCCCCGTCCGCCGGCACCAGGCTGATGGCTTCGACGCGCTGCACCCGCAGGTCCCCGTCCTCGTTCGTCCACTCGTTTCCGAGGATGTCCACGCCCTCGACTTTCATCTCGCCGACGGCCCAGCCGCGCGCGGCGTATCGCCCGGCGGGAACGGTTTTCCCCGCGTCATCCTTACGGTCCCAGGACGTGATGAACCCGTTCAGCCCGGCGGTGAAGGCGCCGTCCTCCACGTCCTCGTGCAGGCGGCGGACGAGCCGGCCGGTCTTCGTTTCGTAAACGCCGACGCTGTAAACGGCCTCCACCTCCAACGGCGGCGGCAGGAACATGACCTGCACGCTGCCGGGGGCGGGCCTAACGGGCGGCTCGGCGCGGACCACGAGGCAAACGCTCACCAACGCCAGCACCCCGAAGCACATCCGCATCAGCCCCGGCAGGGGCGGCAGAGCCAAAGCCCACGGCGCGAGCCGTGGGTGCCGGGTCAAGGTGTGGCAGCCCCGGCAGGGGCGTAAGAGCGTCCGGCCGTGTTTTCCCCGCGGTTGGCGTGCGGACCCGGCGGCTCTTGCGCCCCTGCCGGGGCTGTTCGTCCGACTTCCTGACCCACGGCTGACGCCGTGGGCTTTGGCTCTGCCGCCCCTGCCGGGGCTGCGGAGGGCGGGCGCGAAACGGGGAACATCCGACTCACACATAATATCGCCACTCCAACTCCGGGAACAGGTTGTCCCGCCACTCGCAGTTCGCCAGGAACGCGGCGTCCACCCGGCCGTCGCGGAGCTGCTCATACAGCCGCGTGAACCGCAGCAGATGGTCCTTCGTCTCCTTCGTGGCGAAGTCCGTCGCGGTCCCCGTTTTCATCAGGAACGCCCAGTCGCTCGCCTGCGCCAGCAACAGTTCCCGCGCCAGTTGCCGGACGACCCGTTCCCGGAACCGGCGCGTTTCGTCGTCGAGCGTTTCCCACTCCCCGGCCAACGTTTGCGCCCGCTCGACCATGCGGCGGCCGGCGGCTTGCAGGTGCGGGTAAATCCAGGCGTTCGACTCGTGCAGCCACACCTCCCAGTAGCCGTTCAACCCCCACGAACTCGCCGACGGCGCGACCATCTGCTGCGTCGGGTGCCCGTTGAGGTAACGGCCGGGCGTGGTCAGCTCGAACACCAGCGTGTCGTAGGCCGCCTTCCGGAGAAAGAGCTCCAGCCACTCCGGCCCCTCATACCACCAGTGGCCGAACAACTCGGCGTCGAACGGGGCGACCACGATGGGGTCCACCTCCAGGTTCGCGCGCAGGCTGCCGATCTGCCCCTCGCGGGAGTGCAGGAAGTCCGTGGCGTGGTAATCTACCGCCGCCTCGGCCCAGACGCGGTGATACAGGTCCTTGTGCTCGCTGGGCGTGCCCCGGTCGGTGACGCGGTGGTATTTCAGCCCCGTGAACCGGCGCGGGCTGTCCGCCGGGATGGCGGGGGCGAGCTCGCTCAACGGCAGGTCAAAGCCGATGTCCCGGTAAAAATCCCGGTAGGCCGCGTCGCCCGGATACCCCTCGACGGCGCTCCAGACCTGCCGGGAGCTTTCCCGGTCCCGGGCAAACGCCGCCGGGCCGGCCGGCGTGTAGCAGGGTGCGTAAATCGCCGCCCGCGGCCGGGGCTGGCCATACATCAAGCCGTGCGCGTCCAGGATGAACCAGCGGATGTCCGCCTCCGCCAGCACGGCGTCAATCCCGGGCACGTAGGCGCACTCCGGCAGCCAGATGCCCGCCGGGTTGCGCCCGAAGCGCCGCCGGTAGTCGTCCCGGGCGATGAGCACCTGCGCGCGGACGGCCTGCGGGATGTTCGCCATCAACGGCAGGAACCCGTGGGTCGCCGCGCAGGTGATGATCTCCAGGTGCCCGGACCCCTGGAAACGCCCGAAGGCGCCGACGAGGTCGCCGGCCCATTTACCGTGGTAATCCTCCCGCAGCCCCCGCAGCCGGTGGGAGTAAAACGTCGCGGTGTCCGCTTCCCGCCCGTGGCCGGCCGTGCGGTGGACCTCGCGCTCGGTCAAGTCCACGATCCGGTCGAGGTAACGGGCCGTGCGCTCGCGCAGCAGGGCGTCGTCCAGCATCGCGCACAGCGGCGGCGTCAGCGTCAGGGCGAGCCGGAACGGCACGCCGTCCGCCGCCAGCCGGTCGAAGGTCGCCAGGAGCGGCAGATACGTTTCCACCACGGCTTCGAACAACCAGTCCTCCTCGTAGAACTCCGGGTGTTCCGGGTGGCGCACGAAGGGAAGGTGGGCGTGGAGAATGAGCGCGAGAAAGCCGTGCGGAGCCATGCGGGGGGTGGCGGCAAACGGCCGCGGACGGAACGGGCGCCACGTTAACCAGCGCCGCGCGCCGCGCAACGGCCCGACCGGCGACGAAAACTTTGCCGCCCGCACCGTTCTTGCTTACATTCCGGGCCGATGCCGCTCCAAAAAACGTTCCTCTCCTTGGCCGCCGGCGCGGCGTTTCCCTTGCTCATCGGTTGCTCGGTCCTGGCGCCCCCGCGCGCCCGGGCCGCCGCTAACCCGCCCGCCGACCCGCGGGATGTCTCTGTGGCCGTGACCAAGCTGCTCGAACAGCTCCACTACACGCGGCACCCGTTGGACA
>CAXTFX010000047.1:9100-15319 GCA_964243185.1 uncultured Chthoniobacterales bacterium | reverse complement strand
TCGGCGCCGCGATGATCGGCTGGTTCGGCTGCGCGATGCTCTGCTACGTCACCCCGAAGGAGCACCTCGGCCTGCCCGACAAGGAGGACGTGAAAACCGGCGTCATCACCTACAAGATCGCCGCCCACGCCGCGGACCTCGCCAAGGGCCACCCCGGCGCGCAAGAGCGCGACAACGCTGTGAGCAAGGCCCGCTTCGAGTTCCGTTGGGAGGACCAGTTCAACCTCTCGCTCGACCCGGAGACGGCGCGGGCGTTCCACGACGAGACCCTTCCGCAAGAGGGCGCTAAGACCGCGCATTTCTGCTCCATGTGCGGCCCGCACTTCTGCTCGATGAAGATCACCGAGGACGTGCGCAAATACGCCGCTGAGCAGGGCGTCAAGGAGGAGGAAGCGCTGGCGAAGGGGATGGCCGAGAAGGCGGAGGAGTTTGTGGAGAAGGGCAGCGAGGTTTACGCGAAGGCGTAAGTCAGACTGTCCGCCGTGCGCCTTTACCTCGACACCAGCGTTCTCAACCGGCCGGTTGACGACCAGAAACAGCCGCGCATCTGGCTGGAAACGCTCGCGTTCAGTCTGGTCCTCAGCCTGATCGAAGCGCACGAAGCAGAGATGATCGCTTCGCCGATTCATACGCTGGAAACCAACCGCAGTCCGCTTGCGGTTCGTCGTCTGTGGGTCAAGCGATGCCTGCGTTTAGCGGGTCACATCGTCACCTTGGACGACGCCATCAAGTCTCGCGCCCAATCAATCGTCGCCCAAGGTCAGACGCCGCTCGATGCGTTGCACCTCGCTTGCGTCGAGGCTGCGGATGCCGATTGCTTCCTCACCTGCGATGACCGGCTAAAAAATCGCTACGCTGGCCCAATGACGGTGCAAACCCCGCCTGAACTGATCTCCAGCCTTTCCCTGACATGAGCATCATCGTCGAAAACGAACTTGCCACATTTGAAGAGGCTACCGTCATTCTCCTGGAAAAGATGCCGGCGTCCAAAGTTGCCCGTCTCCTCGCCACTTTGCAGATCGGCGCGGGCGATTACGTCAAGACTCCGCGACCAGCTCTTCGCGGGCAAGACCGTTGAGAGTCTCTTCGAGGAGGCTATCAAGCTTCAATAGATCAAATCGGAGCGCGGCTTATGACTTTTCTACCCTCTCGTTCCCAAACCCCGTTTGAGGATGTCCACACCCCGCCAACCTCTGTTTGGTCCCTGAACTTCTGTGGTTGTGTGCTATCCACCCGGAGAACGCAGACCGAAACAGAGTTTCGGACCGATGGGCAAGCGCTGGCGAAGGGCGTGGCCGAGAAGGCGGCGGCGTTCGTGGAAAGGGGCAGCGAGGTTTACGCGCAGGCATAGCTCGCAATCGAAGTTTGTCGCCGGTTATCTATGCCATTTCAATTCGACATTCCAGAGATTTGTGGCACCACGTTACAGGTTCAACTTGGTATAGGTGAAATTCTGTCTATTCTCGGCGCAAACGGGACCGGTAAATCGAGCCTCATGCAGTTGTTGAACAACAGCGCTGCACAAAACACGCGCTGGATTTCAGCTCACCGTCAAAACTGGTTTAACTCGGAGGCAATTAACTTATCGCCCCAGCAAAAGCGCTAGACTGAACGAAGTATCCGACAATACGATGCTCAGCCAGATTCGCGATGGAACGATCACGCTGCCGCGGCGCGGCCCGCTCTAGCGGTTTACGAGCTACTTGAAGCGGAGAACGTCGATGCTCGTGCAATTGCGAAGGCGGTTCGCGAAAATGATTCACGGTGTGTAGATGAACTCAAGAACACAGATCCTCCGATCAAAGTTATCAATGATCTTTTGAGGGCGTCGAACTTGCTGATCGAACTTTCCCTCCACGAGAACGAGCAGGTTATGGCTTCCAAGTCTGGTTGCGTTCCATACAGCATAGCGCATCTTTCAGGTGGTGAACGAAATGCTCTCCTTATCGCTGCCAACGTGCTCACCGCCAAACCGGGAACTTTGATCCTTGTTGACGAACCAGAAAGACACCTTCATCGTTCAATCATCTCGGCGCGTCTGACCCAGCTTTTTCTGGAAGGAAAAGATTGTGCGTTTATCGTCTCCGCACATGATGTGTTGCTGCCGCTAGATAATCCTAATGCCCGCACGTTGCTAATTCGCGGATGCAATTACAAGAACAACGCAGTGGCGGCATGGGAGGCAAACCTCGTCCCCTCCGACGCAGAAATTGATGAGGTTTTCAAATGTGACATACTCGGTGCGCGAAAGAAGATTCTCTTCGTAGAAGGCACGGGCCGAAGTCTCGATCAACCACTCTACAGCCTCATTTTTCCAGAAGTGTCTGTAGTCGCAAAGTCGAGTTGCCGTGACGTCGAGTATGCAGTAGCAGGCGTCCGAGGTGCCGCGAACCTGCACTGGCTGCGTGCATTTGGAGTCGTGGATGGCGACGGGCGGCCGAATGCGGAGATTGAGGAGTTGAAGGGCCAAAGTATCTACGCAGTTCCGGCATATTCTATCGAATCTATCTATTATCATCCGGAGATTCAGCGGCGTGTAACCGAGCGTCATGCGACGGTGACCGGAACTGACTCGCGAGTGCAACTAGCAAATGCTAAAGCAGCAGCAGTGACAGCAATCAAGGGCCACGCAGACCGAATGAGTGAAAAAGTAGCGGAGAAAGCAATTCGCGCTGAGGTCTTCAAGCATATTCCAGGCAAGACTGAGGTGAAGGCAAAATTATCATTCAACCTCAACATTGACATCGCTGCCGCCGTTGCGAATGAACGTGCTCGTTTAGATGCTGCTGTTGCCGCAAATGACCTTGGAGTGTTGATTGCCCGTTACCCCGTCCGCGAGACACCGGCACTTTCACAGATTGCCGACCAGCTTGGATTTCAGGATCGAGACCAATATGAAAGCGATGTTCAGAAACTACTCATTGATGATGTTACGGCTGTCAGTTTCGTTCACGCTCTTTTCGGAACTCTCTGGCAATCTATTTCGGCTGTTTGAAGGACTTTGGTTGTTGCCCTCGTTTCCCTCGTTCCCAAACTCCGTTTAGGAATTCCCCACGCTCCCAAACTCTGTTTCGGTCTGACTATCTCCGGGTGAACGGCGTGGGGTCAGAAGGAGGGGCCAAACGGAGTTTGGCGGCGTGGGGGCATTCCCAAACGGAGTTTGGGAACGAGGTGACAGTTGATACGGCAACGCAGTCGCGTTCACCCCGCTCCTTGCTTGGACATGAAACAAACCCTCACCATTATTGAGCAACTTCACACCGACGGCGTCATCGGGCCGTATGCCATTGGTGGGGCGGTCGGGGCGGCGTTTTACCTGGAGCCGGTCGCGACGCTGGACGTTGATGTCTTCGTGCTGTTCGAGCCGGCGACATTGATCCTTACCCTGACGCCGATTTACGAAGCGTGTGCGAAACTTGGTTATCAGGCAGAGGATGAGGCAATCGTGATCGAAGGGTGGCCGGTGCAGTTTCTCGCCGCCGACCAACCGCTCATTGCCGAGGCGGTTCGCGAAGCGGTGACGCGCGTATCGGACGGGTTGACCTCGCGGGCCATGACCGCCGAGCACCTGATGGCCATCGCGCTCCAGACGGGACGCGCCAAGGACCACGCGCGGCTGGTGATGTTCGTCGAAGCCGGGATTGCCGACATGGATCGGCTGGACGACATCCTCACGCGGCATTCGCTGCTTGAGCGATGGACGAAGTTCGAGGATCGTTTTCTCCGGCCGTGAGCAACGACTTTCAGCAAATCACCAGGGCGAAGGACGCCGAACGCCGGCGTCTGCGGGAACTGCCGTGGCCGGAGAAGTTGGAGATGCTCGACAAGCTGCGCGACCGGCATCTTTTGCTCCGACGGATGCGGTCGGAGCGGCCGAAGATGCGCGTTTGTGTTGGCCGAGAAGTCTGTTGACCTGCAAACGGCATTTCCTGAGAGCAGGGACGCTCTGAGTCTAGCGCGCGGGCAGGGGCGGGGGTTAGTTTCCCGGATGGACTTGGCGGCACTCCGGCGGGAATACGCGATGGCGGGGTTGCGGCGGGCAGACTTGGACCCCGACCCGTTGAGGCAGTTTGAGTGCTGGTTCGCAGACGCGGCGAAGCTGCCGCCGGGGGCGGGGGAGCCGAACGCGATGACGCTCGCCACCGTCGGCGCGGACGGCGCGCCGTCGTCGCGCACGGTCCTGTTGAAGGGGTTTGACGCCGGCGGGTTCCGGTTTTTTACCAACTACGGCAGCCGCAAGGCGCGCGAGATCGAGGCGAACCCACACGTCAGCCTCACGTTCCACTGGTTTGCCCAAGAGCGGCAGGTGAACGTCCAGGGGCGCGCCGGACGGGTGCCGCGCGAGGTATCCGAGGCGTATTTCCACTCCCGGCCGCGCGGCTCGCAGCTCGGGGCCATCGTCTCGCCGCAGAGCGAGGTGGTGCCGGACCGGGCGTTCCTGGAGACGCGGCTGCGCGAGGCCGAGGCGCGCTATGCCGACTTGGACCCGCCATTACCGGACTTCTGGGGCGGCTACGTCGTGCGGCCGACACGCTACGAGTTCTGGCAGGGCCGGCCGAACCGGCTGCACGACCGGTTCCAATACCGTCAGGATGACTCCGACGGGTGGATCATCGAAAGGCTGTCGTCGTAAACGTTAACCGTCCAGGGCGTGCGCGCGTAGCTCCTCTAGCGTCACGAACTCCACCGTCGAGGCGTGCGTCGCCTCCAGGTCCACCGGCGGGGCGCAACCCGCTTCGAGCGCCTCCTGCCAACGGGTGACGCACAGGCACCAACCGTCGCCGGGCTTCAGGCCGGGGAAATCGTATTCGGGTCGCGGCGTGACCAAGTCGTTGCCGCGGCGTCGGGAGAACTCCAAAAACTCCGCCGTGACCCGCGCGCAAACGCTGTGCAGCCCCGTGTCGCCAGGCCCGGTCCGGCAGTAGCCGTCGCGGTAAAACCCCGTGAGCGGATCGCGGCAGCAGGAGTGCAGGTCGGTTCCCAGAACGTTGCTCGGCATCACGCAACCTAGCACGGAACGCGCGCCGCACAGGCGCGGGCCGATTGGAAGGAACATGAACTTCCCATCCGTTCTCCGCTCCGGGGCCGCCCTGGTCGCCGTGACTCTTCTGGGCACGCTCGGAGCGTGCAGCGGCCCGGCGGGCGCCAACGCCGGCACCGCCTCCCCCAGCAACAGCGCCGTGACCGACATCGGTCCTGGCAGCACCGGCGGCCCCTTCGGCGGGATCAACCGGCCGGGGACCACATCCATTAACCCCGGGGTCGGACCGACCGGGGGAGCGTTCGGCGCCGGGGTCGGGCCGACCGCCGGCACGGGCGGCGGCTTCGGCGCGGGCGGCTTCCGTTAATACTTTACGCTGCAACCGTAGGCCTTGGTCGCCGCGGTCTTCACGGGCTGGTTCGCCAGCGCTTCGTCGAGGGCGGTTTGAACGTAGTTGGTCGCCTTGGCGATGTCGCCGGCGTCGGCGGACGGGATGGAGTCAATGGCCCCGGCATAGACCAGCGTGCCCTTGGGATCAATGACGAACATGTGCGGCGTGGCCTTCGCGCCGTAGAGCTTGCCGGTGGCGCCGTCCGGGTCGAGTAGCAGGTCGGAGCAGTTCGCGTATTCCTTCTTGGCCGCGGCCTTGGCGGCGTCGGGCGAGAGGTAGCCCTCCTTGCCCGCGGCGGAGGAATCAATGGCCAGCCAGACCACGCCCTTGTCGCGGGCCGCCTTCTGGAGCTTGGGCATGTTGCCGCTGCCGTAGTGCTTCCGCACGAAGGGGCACTCCGGGTTGGTCCATTCGAGGACCACGTATTTGCCCTTGTATTCGGAGAGCGCGTGCTTCTTGCCGGCGGCGTCCGTCAACGAGAAGTCCGGCGCGGGCTGGCCGGGGGCCGGGGCGGCGTGGACCGCGGCGACCGCCGTGGCGAACAGGGCGGCGGCGGCGAGGAGAATGGAGGCGAGACGGATGGGTTTTTGCATGGTTGGCTGTTAGGGAAAGGGAATCGGGGGAGGTCGCTTCAACGGACGGCGACGGGTTTCTCGGCCGCCGGGCCGGCGCGACGGTCGGCCTCGGCCAGGGCTTCCAGGACGATGTGCTGGGTTAACAGTTCCGGCAGGACGACCGGCGCGTCGGGTTTGCCGGCGGGATACACGACGTAGAGCGGCACGCCCGCCCGGCCGAAACCACGCAGCAGCCGGGTGATGTCCTCCGCGCCGTCCGTCCAGTCGGCCTT
>CAXTFX010000047.1:0-9000 GCA_964243185.1 uncultured Chthoniobacterales bacterium | reverse complement strand
CCGCGGCGATGATGATGCCGTCCGCCCCGCGCAAGGTCCCCAGCACGTAGAGCAGCCACAGCACGGTCGCCAACAGGGCAAAGCCCGTGAGTTGCTTGACCCGCTCCATCCACGCCCCCGGCTTCGGGAGGAACCGCAGCCAGCCCGGCCGGGCCGCCAACAGCAGGAACGGCAGCCCCATCCCGAGGGCCACCGCCGCGAACATCCCGAGGATCACCGGCGCCGGTTGCCCGAAGGCGAAGCCCAGGGCCGTCCCGAACACCGGCGCCGTGCAGGCGCTCGCCAGGACCGTCGCCAGGACGCCCTGGAAAAACGCCCCCGGCAGCCCCTCGCGCGGGGCTTCGCCGGCCAGCGTGGACGCGCCGGGCAGGATGATCTCGAAGACGCCCAGCAGGCTCAGGGCGAAGACGAACACCACGGCCGTTAACCCCAGCAGAAACAACGGGTTCTGGAAGTGAAACGCATACCCGACCTCCCGCCCCGCCGCCTTGAACCCGACGACGAGCGCGGCGAAGCCGAGGAACCACGCGAAGATGCCCCCGACATACGCCAGCCCCAGCCGCCAGACCCGCGCGGGGTCCTCGTTGGCCTGCTGGACGAAGGAAAAAACCTTCAACGAGATGACCGGCAGCACGCAGGGCATGACGTTGAGGATCAGCCCGCCGAGCAGCCCGAGCAGCAGGTAACGCCAGAGGGGACCGACGTTAGCGGCGGGTGGCGGGGAGACGCCGGGAGGAGGGACCCGCTCCGTCGGGGCCGCGGCCCGCGCGGCGGGGATCGTCTCCGGCCCGGCGGACCCGGCGGGGCGGGTCCCTCCTCCCGGCGGGATGACGTAGCCAGCGCGGCCCCCGCCCGGGGCGTTCACCGCGAGGACCCCGCCAAGGTCCGCCGACGCTGGCTTGGTCACAAACGGGACCTTGAACTCGACCGCGGCCAAGCCCCGCCCGGCATCAACCTGGCGCAACGTTTCCGGGTGGCCGATCTCGGTTCCGTCCGCCGGCAACGGGAAGAACTGGGCGTCCCGCCCGTCCGGGATGCGGACGGAAAAGGTCGCGTTCTCGCCTTCCACCTTGCGCGAGAGGTTTGCTTCCGCGTCCGGCGGCAGGGCTTTTGGCAAATGCGCCCGCACCTTCGCGAACACCTCCGCGTTCGCCCCCTTCGCCTCCCCGACCGGCAGCTTCAGGGTCACGTCCTTCCCCCCCGGCACGCAGATGTCCGCGCACACCAGCCAGTCCGCCTTGCCCCCGAGCACCACCTCGCCTGCGGCCGGCAGCGACGCGGGCGGCGTCACCTCCGTTAACAGCATGACCTCGCCCTCGTAGCCGTAGTTGATGATGTCCCCCGCGCTCTCGATCTTCTCCGGCACCGGCCATTGGAACGGTCCGGCCGTGAACCCCGGCGGCAACGCCCACGCGATCTTCGTCGGCAGCCCCGCGTCGCCGGCATACTGCCAGTAGGTGTGCCAGCCCTTCGCCATCCGCAGGCGCAGGCCCACCGTGAACGGCTGGCCCGGCGCCACCGCGGCCGTGTCCGCCAGGAGGTCGGCGCGAACGAGTTCCACGCCGTTGTGAACCTGGGCCCGCAACCCGGTCGAGGGCAGGATCAGCAGGAGGGCAAACGCGGAGAGAGCGAGACGGCGGAGACGGTTGGGCATGGCGCGGGGAGCATTGGACCGCGGCAGCCGGGTGTCGGTTCAACCGGGGTCCGTTCCAGGGGGATGAAGACCCCGGGGAGCCATCCACCTGAAAGTTAACGGTAAACTGTCACCGGCTCCGGTCCGGCGAGAATTTTCTGGAAGCGTGCGTTCTCCCGCAGGCCGTCCCACTGCCAACGCATCCGCAGCTCCTGGAGCGTGATGCTGCCCTCGAAGAACTCCAGCGGGGCGGCCGGCGTCGTCAGCAGCCGCTCGACCAGCGCCAGGGCCTCGTCCGTTTCCCCGACGCGGGCCAGGATGACGGCCAAGGCCCCACTGGCGCTCGGGCCGTCGGCGGCGTCCACGGCTTCGGGCACCAGTTCGACGGCGCGGCGGCCCTCCCGCAGGGCGTCTTCCCGGCGGCCGAGGTAGGCGTAGAGCAGTCCGAGGGTCGCGTGACGGAAAGGGCTCAACGGCACCTCCGCCGCGTCCGCCTCCATCCGCGGGCGGGCGGCCTCGAACTCGGTCCGCGCGCGGGCCGTGTCCCCGCGGGCGAGGGCCGCGGACCCGCGCAGGTAGGCGGCGGGCAGCGGGGTTTCCAGGGTGGAAAACACGACCGGCGGCGCTCCCGCCGCGGCGGCCTCCGCGGCGGTGAAATCCCGCGCGAGCCCCGCGGCGTCCCAGCGGGCCAGGGTGGTGAAGCCGTCCGGGTCCACCCCGGGCGGAACGGCCGTCAGCGCGGCGCGCAAGGGGGCCAGGTCCCCGCGTTGCCAGAGGTGGACCAGGGGGATTTTCAACGCGAGGGCCGGGGCGTCGGCGGCGCGGGTAGCCGCCGCTTCCCCGGCGGCGAGGGCGGCGGGCCAGTCGCGCACCTTGGTCGTGGTGACGAAGATTTCCTCGGCGACGGTGAGGTCGCGGGGGTCGCGGGACTGGGCGCGGCGCAGGCCGTCGAGGGTTTCCCGCCAGCGGCCCTGGCGGCGGTGAATGTAGGCCACGGTGCACTCGGCCTCCGGGTCGTTGGGCAGGAGGCCGCGGGCAACCTCCGCGGCGTCGAGGGCGCCGGGGTAGTCCCGCTCGACGCGGTAGAGGAAGAACGCCCGCGCGAGGTGGCCCTCGCCGAGGTCCGGGCGCAGACGGCGGGCCTCGTCGGCGGCGCGGCGGGCGCGCTCGCGCAGCTCCGGGGTGGGGGAGCCGTTGGCGTAGAGGTAGGTCAGCACGTTCGCTAGCCGGGCGTGGGCCAGGGCGAACGCGGGGTCGCGCGCGATGGCCTGCCCGTAGAACCCGGCGGCGGCCTGCCGGCTCTCCACCAGGTAGCCGGGGCGGCCCTCCTGCTCCCGGCCGCGCAGGTAGAGGTCGTAGGCGGCGGGGTCCGCCGTGGGCCGGGTGACGACGTTGGCCCGCTCGGCCGGGGAAAGGGAGGCGTGCAGGGCGCTGGCGATCTCCGTAGCCAGTTCACCCTGGAGGGAGAGGGAATCGGTGAGCGTGCGGTCGTAGCGCTGCGCCCAGACCTGCCGGCCGTCGGCCGTGTCCACCAGCTCGACGTTGACCAGGACCCGGTTGCCCGCCCGGCGCACCCGGCCGGCGAGGAGGTGGTTGACGCCGAGCTGGCGGGAGATGGCCCGCAGGTCCCGCCGGGCCGGGTCGCGGTAGCCCATCACCGAGGAGCGGGAAACGACCTTGAGTTCCTTGATCTTGGCCAGGGAGGTCAGCACGTCGTCCTGGATGCCGTCGGCGAAAAAGGCGTTGTCCTTGTCGTCGGAAAGGTTTTCAAAGGGCAGCACGGCGATGGAGCGGCCGGCGTCCGGGGCGGCGGGGGGTGGGGGGGGGGGGGGGGGGGCGAAGGGGAGGAGTTTATGCCAGGCGAAGGCCGCGACCAGCGCCACGGTGACGGCGGCCCCGAACAGGGCTTCCACGGCGACGATCCGCCGCCGCCAGCCGCCGCTCCCGCCGGGAACCTTCGTCCCGAGGCGGGGCGGGACGAAGGTCGTCCCGGCGCTCCCGCGGGTGCCGTCGGGCGTCGGGGGGAGTTGGCCCGCCGGGGACAGGGCGCGCAGGAGCCGGCGGAGTTCGGGCAGCAGTTCGCCGTAGCCGGCGGGACGGTCGGCGGGGGACTTGGCCAGCATCCGGCCGAGGAGGGTGACGATGCCGTCGGGGATGCCGTCCGCGGTGAGCCGCGCCAGGGGCGGGGGCTTGTGGAGGTGTTGGGAGAGGACCTGGTGGGAGGAGGACCCGCGGAACGGCGGGACGCCCGTGAGCAGGAACCAGAACGTGGCGCCGAGGGCATAGATGTCCGCGCGGGCGTCCACGGCGCCGCCGACGGTTTCCGGCTCGATCTGCTCCGGGCTCATGTAGTGGGGCGTGCCGAGGGGCTCGAACTTCGTCAGCCCCGCGTCGTCGGCCCCGCCCGCCCCGGGCCCCGGGCGCAGGAGTTTGGCCAAGCCGAAGTCAATGACCTTCACGCGCGGCTCGGTTTCCTCGTCGGCGCCGGGGTCGGAGTCGTTGGCCGAACGGCGCACGAGCATCAGGTTGGCCGGCTTGATGTCCCGGTGGATCAGCGCCCGGTCGTGCGCGGCGGCGAGCCCCTGGGCCGCCTGGAGGATGACGGTCAGCGCCCGGCGGACGGGCAGGGGCGTGCCGCCGCGGCCGGCGAGGTGGGCCTCCAGGGTCTCGCCCTCGACGAACTCCAGCGCGTAGAACACCCGCCCGTCCGCGGCCTCGCCGAGGTGGAAGACGCTGGCGACGTTCGGGTGGTTGAGGTGCGCGGCGGCGCGGGCCTCACGCTCGAAACGTTCCCGGATGCCCGGCGCCCCGAGCAGGCCGGGGGAGATGACCTTCAGGGCCACGTAGGAGTGCAGCACGGTGTCCCACGCCTTTAACGTTTCCCCCATCGCCCCGCGCCCGAGCACCCACGGCGCCCCGTCCTCCGGCCGGCGGGCGACGGTGAAGTGGCCGAACTGGAGGGGGGCGTCGTCCATGCGGGCGGGGGAGCCCATTCAACCGCGCCGGTGCCGGGGTGGCAAGGGTTTCGGAGGGAAGCCCCGGGGGGGACGATCATTTCGCCGGCGCCGCCTCCAGCTCCGCCCAACGGGCATACAGCCGCGCCACCTCCGCGCGGGCGGCTTCCAGCTTCGCCTCCGTTTCCCGCCAGCGGGGGCCGTGCGACTCGTAGAAATCCGGCGCGGCGAAGACGCCCTCCAGGCGCGCCGCCTCGTTCTCGGCGGCGAGGATGGTGGCTTCCATGTTCTCCAGTTCGCGGGTTTCCTTCCAGGTCAGCTTTCGGGTGGGTGCCGGAGTTTTGGGCTTGACGGCCGGTGCCACCGGCGCCGTCCAGGCCGCCTCCCGGGCCTGCCGAGGGCCGCGTTTGGCCAGGTAGTCGTCGTAGTTGCCGGCATCGTGGAACAACTGGCCGTGGCCCTCGAAGGCCAGAATCTCCGTGCAGACGCGGTTCAGGAAATACCGGTCGTGGCTGACGACGACCACGCTGCCGCCGAAGCTCGTCAGCGCCTCCTCCAACACCCGCAAGGTCGCCAGGTCGAGGTCGTTGGTCGGCTCGTCGAGCACCAGCACGTTACCGCCGCGCAGGAACTCCTTCGCCAGCAGGACCCGGCTGCGCTCGCCGCCGGAAAGGTTGGCGACCTTCGAGTTGACCATCTCGTCGGCGAACAGGAAGCGCTTCAGGTAGGAGCGGACCGTCAGCCAGTCGCCCTCGGGTCCGAGGCGGACGTTTTCCGCGCCGCCGCCGATCTCCTCATAAACGGTCTTCGAGTCGTCCAGGCGGACGCGGCCCTGGTCAATGAAGTTGACCTTCGTGCGGGTGCCGAACCGCACCTCGCCACGGGTCGGGGCCTGCTCGCCGAGGAGGACGCGCACGAGCGTGGTCTTGCCCATGCCGTTGCGGCCGACGATGCCGAGCCGGCCCCCCGCGGTCAGGTCGAGGTCGAGACCGTCGAACAACGTGCGGCCGTCGGGCAGGTCGAAGCCAACGCCGACCAGCTCGATGACCCGGTCCGCCAGGCGGCCGGCGGGAGGCAGGATGAGGTCCACGTCGCCCTCCCGCTCCGGGCCGGACTGGGCGGCCAGGGTGTGGTAACGCTCGATGCGGTCCACGGACTTCGTGCGCCGCGCCTGGGGGCCGCGGCGGACCCATTCCAGCTCGCGCTTGAGGAACTTCTGGCGGCGGCCCTCGCCGGCCTCGTCGTTGGCCATCCGGTTAGCCTTGTCTTCGAGGAACGAGGTGTAGTTGCCGGCGTGGGAGTAGAACTTGCCGTTGGCCAGTTCGAGGATGCGCGTGGCCACCCGGTCGAGGAAGTAACGGTCGTGGGTGACGAACAGGCAGGTCCCGGCGTGGCGGGCCAGGAAGTCCTCCAGCCATTCGATGGTGACGGTGTCGAGGTGGTTGGTCGGCTCGTCGAGGATCAGCAGGTCCGGCCGGGGCAGGAGGGCGCGGGCGAGGGCGACGCGGCGCTTCTCCCCGCCCGAAAGGTCGTCGGCGAGACGGTCGGCATCCGGGGCGCCGACGTGGCGCAGGAGCTCGTCCACCCGGCCTTCCAGGTTCCAGCCGTCGAGCCGGGAGATGTGTTCGAGGAGTTCCCCAGCCCGGTCGCTCTCGGCGGGCTGGCGCTCGTATTCGTCCATGAGGTTCAGGACGCCACGCGCCCCGGCGAGCACGTTTTCGCGGACGGTTTGTCCGCCGACGAGCGCGAAATCCTGCGGCAGGAACCCGGCGACGAGTTCCCGGCGCCGGGTGAGTTCCCCGCCGTCCGGCTCCGTCACCCCAGCGGCGAGGCGCAGGAAAGTGGACTTCCCCGTGCCGTTGCGCCCGACGAGGCCGACGCGCTCACCCTCGTTGATGGCGACGGTGGCGCCGTCGAGGGTGGGCCGGGCACCGTGGCGAACGACGAGGTCTTTGGCGGAAAGAACCGCGGCGGTGGAAGTGGACGGCTCGGACATCGGCCAATCTAGCCCAGGCAGCCCGGGAGGGACGACCTCCGGGGTTAGACCGTCGAGTCGTCGGACCCGCCGCCGCCGTCGAAGAACCCGCCGCCGTCGTCAGAACCACCGCCCCCGGCGTTGTCCATGTAGTCGCCGACGGTGCCGCCACCGCCGCCTTGGTCCTCGAAGCCGGCGTCCTGCACCTCCGGGGCCGAGTCGAAGAACCCGCCGCCCCCGCCCCCGCCGCCCCCGGCGTCGGCGTAGTCCCCGACGGTCTGGCCGTGCTGGGCTCCGCCCTCGCCGCCGAACTGGTCCGCGAAGTCGCCGACGGTGCCGCCGCCACCGCCCACGCCGCCGCCGCCGGGGTTGTCCCCGTAATAGTTGTTCGTGACCTCGGTCATCCCGCCGCCCCCGCCGCCGGCCATCGGCCCGCCGCCCAGGCCGGACATCCCGCCCGCGAACGGGCCGGCGTTATGACCCATCAGGTTCTGGATGCCCTGGAAGAGCATCGCCCCGCCGGCCACCCCCGCGGCCGTGCCGAGCGCCGACTTCAGGAAGCTACCGCCCCCGGAGGGCGCCATCGTGCTGGTCGTCGGGTAGGGCATCATGGGCGGCGGCGGTTGCTGGCCGGGGTCGTAGCCCCCCGGCTGGCCCGGGTAAGGTCGGGCGTAGGGCGGCGCGCCGGGGGCGGCCGGCGGCTGTCCCGGTCCCCGCGACGCCTGGGCCGACGCGGGCAGGGGCGGGGGCGTGGGCGTGGCGCCGGTGGCTTTTTTGATGAGGTTGCCCAGGAAGCTGCCGTGCTCCTGCGGCTCCTGGCCCTTGGTGCCGCCGCTGGCGACCTGGCGCTCCAGGTCGGCGATGCGGGTCTGGGCGTTGTTCAGGGCGTGCTCCTGCACGAGCAGGGTTTGGACGAGCAAGTAGGGCGCGTTGGGCACCGCGGCCGTTTGCTGCTGGATGAGTCGGAGGGCCTCGGCGTCCTTGTTGGTCGCGGCGCCGTCGGCCTGGCGCAGGCGGTCGAAGAGGCCGGTGATGAGGTTGCGTTCGTCGGGAGTCATGGGAGTTGGGTTTCCGGGGTTGCCAAGGGGAATCGGCCCGGGGCCGGCGCGTGGTCCCTTCGGGCGTGGCGCGGCGGGCGGACAACCAATGTCGTGCCCGCAAGCACGGCCGCGGCGCCCACCGCCGTGCGCCAGGAGAGCGTTTCCCCCAATACCAGCCAGCCGAGCAGGACCGCGGAAACCGGCGTGACCAGCGCGATGGTCATCACGCTCGTCACCGGCGCCCGCGCGGTTAGCCAGTAGTAGAGGTAGAACGCCACCGAGGAGCCCACGACCGCGAGGTAGAGCAGGCAGCCCACGGCCGCGGGCGTCCAGCGCAGGGCGAGGGGGTTGCCCTCCCGCCAGACCCCGACCGCCAGCAGCGGGACGAACCCGAAAACCATCTGCCACGCCGCCATGGACGCCGGAGGCAGGTGGGCGCCGCGGCGCTTGACCAGCACGTTGCCGGTGGCCACGCCGGACGCCGCGAAGACCACCGCCGCGCAGCCCCACGCCGCGGCCCGGTTCCCCGCGTGGAGCTGGTGGGCGAAGATCCCCGCCACGCCCGCCAGGCCGATCAACACGCCGAGGACCTTGCGCGGGGTCGGCCGCTCCGTCGGCAGCAGCCACGGGGCCAGGAGCAGGCCGAAGCCGGGGATGGTCGCTTGCAACACCGCCGTCAACCCCGAGGAGATAAACTGCTCGCCCCAGAACAGGAAGCCGTGGTTGCAGAAGAACGTCAGCACCCCCGTCACGGCCAGGAACGGCCAGTCCCCCCGCGCCCGCGGCCAGATCGGCACGCGGGCCACGGCGCAGGCCGCGAAGAGCGCCGCCGCGGCGATAACAAAGCGCAGTCCCGCGAACAGGAAGGGCGGCAGTTGGGCGTTGAGCCCGACCTTGATGGCCAGCCACGTCGAGCCCCAGATGGCGCACAGCCCCAACCAGGCGAAGAGCAGGGCGGGGGAGCGGGGAACGGCGGGCGTGGCACTCATGGCCCGTCAGTCTTAGCCCAGAGTGGCTCGGAGCGAAACCCAGCGCCCCGTGCAGACCTTTGGCGGGCGGGGCGAGACCCCTCCCTACGGCGTCCGCCTTGCCTTCGCCGCCAACACCCGCGGCGCGATGGGTGTCATGGCTAAGGGCAGCCCCGTCTCCTCCGCCCCCTGCCCGAAGCGCAACCCCCGCTGGCTGCCGGCCAGCGCCGCCAGGGCGCCCCCGCCGTCCTCCGCCGACACCAGCGGCGCGAACCCCTCCGCCCCCGGCCCGTCCCAACCGGTCGCCTCCGGGTGGAGCACCGCCACGGTCGAGCCGGCCGGGTCCGCCCCGGCCGCCACCGCCAGGAACAGCTCTGCCGCCAACCCCAGCGCGCGGCCCCCCGCGGCGTCCGGGACCGTCGGCGCCCCC
>CAXTFX010000046.1:0-15500 GCA_964243185.1 uncultured Chthoniobacterales bacterium | reverse complement strand
GCCGGGTCATGGCGCCGATGCGGGCGCGGGCACCGGCCTCGTCCACCACGTCAATCGCCTTGTCAGGCAGGAAACGGCCGGTGATGTAGCGCTCGGAGAGCTTGGCGGCAGCTTCGAGGGCTTCGTCCGTCAACCGGGCCTTATGGTGCGCCTCGTATTTGGGGCGCAGGCCCTTGAGGATCTCAACGGCGTCCTCAATGGACGGGGCCTCAACCTTAACGGTCTGGAAACGGCGCTCCAGGGCGGCGTCCTTCTCGATGTATTTGCGGTATTCGTTGAGGGTCGTGGCGCCGACGCACTGCAACTCGCCGCGGCTCAACGCCGGCTTGATGATGTTGCTCGCGTCCATCGCGCCTTCGGCCGAACCGGCGCCAACGATGGTGTGCAGCTCGTCAATGAACAGGATGACGTTCTTGGAACGCCGGATCTCGTCCATGACGGCCTTGATGCGTTCCTCAAACTGGCCGCGGTATTTGGTGCCGGCGACCATGAGGGCGAGGTCCAAGGTGATGACCTTCTTGTCGCGCAGAAGCTCGGGCACGTTTCCGCAGGCGATTTCCTGGGCCAGCCCTTCGACGATGGCGGTCTTGCCAACACCGGCTTCGCCTATGAGCACGGGGTTGTTCTTGGTGCGTCGGCAGAGGATTTGGATGACGCGCTCGATCTCGTTTTTGCGGCCGATGACCGGGTCCAGTTCGTTTTTCTTGGCCAACTCGGTCAGATCGCGGCCAAAGGCGCGGAGCGCCGGAGTTTTCACATCTTTCTTGTTGCCGTTTTCGGTGGGCATATTGTCTTGTTCGCCTTCCGGCGGGGTGAAATTAGGGTCGAGTTCCTTGAGGATCTCGTTGCGGGTGCGCTCGATATCCACTTCGAGGCTCTTGAGCACGCGGGCGGCCACGCCCTCGCCCTCGCGCAGGAGGCCGAGGAGGATGTGCTCGGTGCCGACATAGGAATGGTTCAGGCTCTTGGCCTCCTTGCCGGCCAGGGCGAGCACTTTTTTCACGCGGGGCGTGTAAGGGATGTTGCCGACCATCTTGGTCTCCGGGCCGGTGCCGACCTGTTTTTCAACCTCCGCGCGCACGGTGTCGAGGTCCAGGCCCATTTTTTGCAACACGTTGACCGCCACGCCCTGGCCGAGCTTTATCAGCCCAAGCAGGAGATGTTCCGTGCCAACGTAGTTATGGTTGAAGCGGTCAGCCTCCTTGCGGGCGAGGGCTAAAACCTGTTGCGCTCTCGGGGTAAAATTATTCATCATTAGAAGGGATGCGTCCGGCCGCCGCGCCGGGGCACGGGGAAACATACGGGGTGCCAGTGGTCAACGCAAACAACAGCCGGGCGGATGCGGGGTGTATCCCGCCCGCGGCCTGGGGGTCGGGCCGTTAGCCGCAACCGAAAACTCCCAAAGACAAAAACCGTGAAGTTTTAGTCCTTGTTCGCCGTTCCATTCCCGCCCGTCGCGCCATTGCTGACCGCCGGCAGCACCTTCGACAGATCCGGCGCCGGGAAACCGCGCAGCTTGCCACGCACGATGTCGGCGCGCAGGGCGTCACGTTCCTCGGCGGAGAGCTTCGGCTGCGGGCTGTTCTTCTGGAGGTGCGCGGGCTGCGTCTCCATGAACAACTCGTCCACGGGCAGCCGGCAGGCGGCGGGGAGCAGGGTGAGGTCCACGCCCATACGGATGACGGACAGGAGGTTCAGCGCCTCTTTGCTGGTCATGGAGTGCGCGTTGGACAGGATGCCGTAGGCACGGCCGACCTGGTCGGCGAGCATGGTCTGATGCGCCTGCACCAAGGTTTCGCGCATGTTCTGCTCGGCCTCGATGATCTTTTCGATCACCTTGCCCAAACGTCCGATGATGTCCTCTTCCTTCTCGCCCAAAGTCGTCTGGTTGGAAATCTGGAACAGGTTGCCCATGGCTTCCGTGCCCTCCCCGTAGAGGCCGCGGACGGCGAGGCCGATCTTGTTGACGCTCTGGATGACCTTGTTGATCTCCTCCTTCAACACCAATGCGGGCAGGTGCAGCATCGCCGAGGCACGCATCCCGGTGCCGACGTTGGTCGGGCAGGCCGTCAGGTAGCCGAGTTGTTCGTTGAACGCGAAATCCAGCTCCTCCTCTAGCTCGCCGTCCACCTTGCCGAGCATGGCGTAGGCGTTGTGGAGTTGGAAGCCGACGCGGATGGCCTGCATCCGCAGGTGGTCCTCCTCGTTGACCATGATGGACAACGTCTGCTGCCGGTTCATCACCACGGCGCTGCCGACGCCCTTGGCGGCGTGCTCACGGGAGATCAGGTGGCGCTCGACGAGCACCTGTTTTTCCAACTGCGTGAGGTCCTGGAGTGACTCTGAGAACGCATCTTCCATCTCCGGCAAGCGCTCCACGGCCGGCTTGATGCGGTCCAGGGCGGCGACGCGCTCGACCTTCTTGGCGTGACCGGGGAACGGGTGCCGGCGGAGGTTACGCGCGAGCCGGATGCGCGACGAGAAGACGATGTCATGCGGCGGACCGTCGGCGCGGAGCCACTCGCCGGCGCTGGCGATGAGAGCGGGGAATTTCATGGTTCGGGTTACGGTTTGCGAGGGCGGCCGGGGCGCCCAACTCGCAACGCGCTAACCCGCCGCCCGCCGGCACCGCTTAGGTGCCTAACTGGTTTTCAATCTGCCGAATCTGGTCACGCAGGTTTGCGGCACCCTCGTAGTTTTCGTCCTTTACGGCACGCTCGAGGTCCTGGCGCAGGGTGGTTACGCGCGTGGAGAGTTGGCGTTGCTGGCGGATGCGCGCGGGGACCTTGCCCGTGTGCGCCGTGCCCTTGTGCATGGCTTTGAGCAGCGCGGCGAGGCTTTCGGCAAACGTGGGATAACACTCCGAGCAGCCGAGCCGGCCGGTTTTCTTGAAGTCGGCCTGCGTGAAGCCGCACGCCGGGCAGCGGTGCGCGGGATCCGGCTCCTCGCGGCCGCCCGGAGCGGCGCTTGCCCCGGGGGCGGGCAGCGCCTTGGGCGTGGGTCCGACCTGCTTGTTTTCGCCCATGCCCAGAAGGAGTTCACCCAGGGCGAAACCAGTCGGATCCTCCACGCCTTTCTCTTTGGAGCAGGCTTTGCAGAGGTTGACCTTGTGCAGCTTACCCTCGGCAATCTGCGAGTAGAACACCTCGGCCGGCTTGGACTTGCAGTTGTCGCAGAGGATTTTCGGCTGGTCGCTCATCGCCGGGGGCAGGGAAGGGGACAGGTTTTAACGCGCCGCGGAGGCCACGGTGGGCACCAGTTCCGGCCCGCCGCGCACGGCCCCATTATGCACCGGAACCGGCGTTTTTTCAATCGGCGTCCCCGTGGTGCCCGTGTGTTCCCGGAAGGCGGCCAGCAGCCGGGTCGTGACCGGACCGGGCCGGCCGTCGCCGATGACCCGCGTGTCACAACGCACCACCGGGATGACCTCCGCCGCCGTGCCCGTCAAGAAGCACTCGTCGGCCGTCCACACGTCGTAGCGCGTCAGTTCCGGCTCGGAGGTTGGGATGCCGAGTTCCTCCGCCAGGTCGAGCACCGTGCCGCGGGTGATGCCCCGCAGGCTGCCGGCCGTCACGGGCGGGGTGAAGAGCCGGCCGCGCTTGATGACGAAGACGCTGTCCGCCGTGCACTCCGCGACGTAGCCCTGCTCGTTGAGCATTAGCGCCTCCGCCGCGCCGGCCTGCATCGCTTCGATCTTGGCGAGGATGTTGTTAAGATAGTTCAACGACTTCACGGCTGGGGGCATGGCGGCGTTGGAGACACGTCGCGTGGCCACGGTCACGATGTCCAAGCCCCGCTGGTAGAGTTCCTCGCTGTAAAGGCTGATTTTCGCCACGATGATGATGACCGAGGCCCGCTTGCAGAGCCGCGGGTTCAACCCCAGGTCGCCCACACCACGGGTGACGACGAGCCGGACGTAGCCGTCGGAGAGTTCATTGCGCCGGATGGTCTCCAGCAGCGCCTCCGTCAGTTCCTCGCGACCCAGCGGGATCTCCAGGCAGAGGGCGCGGGCGCTGTCGTAGAGCCGTTCCATGTGCTCCTCCAGCTTGAAGACGCGGCGGTGGTAGAAGCGGATGCCTTCAAAAACGCCGTCGCCGTAGAGCAAGCCGTGGTCGAACACCGAGACCTTCGCGTTGGCCTCGTCGTGATAATCACCGTCAATATAAATTTGCATAAGGGGGAGGGACGCCCGCGGAACCCGCGGCACCTGCCGATTGAAGAAAGGGTTCCTTGGCCGCCGGGGTCTCTTCGCGCGTTTCGTGGACCGTTTCAATGGTTCTCAACCAACCGGCCGTCCTGCATCGTTAACCGGCGGTCGCCGCGGGCCGCCAAGTTCAAATCGTGCGTGACGACGAGCAACGTCTTCCGCTTCTCGCGCACCAGCGCAAGGAGCAAATCCACCACGGCGGCGCCCGCCTTCGAGTCCAGGTTGCCCGTCGGCTCGTCGGCGAAGAGCACGGCCGGGTCGTTGGCCAGGGCGCGGGCGATGGCCACGCGCTGCTGCTCGCCGCCGGAGAGTTCCGCGGGCAGGTGGCCCAGCCGCTCACCCAGGCCGACCTCCGCCAGGAGCGCCGTCGCCCGCGCGTCGCGCTCCCGCGCCGGGATGTCCGGGTTCAGGGTCATCGGCAGACGCACGTTTTCCAGCGCCGAGAGTTCCGGCAGGAGGTGATAGGCTTGAAAAACGAAACCCATGCGCCGGTTGCGGAGCCGTGACTGGGTCCCGGACCGCAGGCTGAACAGCGACTGGCCCTCGAATTCCACCGTTCCCCCCGTTGGCCGTTCCATCCCGGCCAGGGTGTAGAGCAACGTGGATTTTCCTGCCCCGGAGGCGCCAACGAGAAACATGGCCTCCCCGGTCATCACGTCCAGGGAAACCCCGCGCAGGACCTCCAGCCGCCGGCCTTTGCCCAGGGCGAAGCTCTGACAGAGATCGCGGGCGCGGAGGACGGGAGGCGGGTCAACGGGCGTCATGTCGGCGGCGGCGGACCGGACTAGACACCGCCCCGCCGGGTGCGTCCATCACCCGCGGCCCGGGGGCCGTCCGGGCTTCGGGGAACGCTCAGAGCTTCACCAGCGTCGGGAACTTCGGGCAGATGGCCGAGCGCTCCAGCGGGCCGGCGGGGTCGTAAAACGTCATTTTCCCCTCCAGGTCGCACACCCACACCTCGCGGGCGCCGCGCTCGAAATAGAGGTCACGCTTGCCAACAATTTCTCCCCGGGTGTTGGTCGGGGAGAGCACCTCCACGCAGATAGAGGGCGCTTCGGGCAAGGCCAAGGCATCTTTGTGCCGAAGCACGAACGCGCGTGGCGCCCAGGTCACATCCGCTACTTTGACCCCCTGAGAAGTCTGCACGGCGGTTTCCGCGGCCGTCTCCCCGCCCCGCAGCAGGCGGGAAAGCAGACGGCCAATCTTCATTTGCCGAACGCCGTGGCGCAGGTTGGTCGGTGACATCACAAGCTGCCCGTATTCGTTAGTTTCGACTTTATAAGGCAAATTTTGAAGGTTTGGGTCCGCGCTGAGCGCCTCCCAGGTCATGCTGGGGTGAACCATCGTCTTGTCCATGCCTCCAACTTAAGCCCCCGGTCGCGCCCCGGCAACGCGCCCCTGCCGCAACGCCTCGAACAACACGATACCCGCCGCCGTGGCCAGGTTCAGCGAACGGGCCGCGGGCGCCATCGGGATCGTTAAACACTCTGCCGGGTGAGCTGCCAACAGGCCCTCCGGCAGCCCGCGCGTTTCCCGACCGAAGACGAGGTAATCGCCCGGCGCGAAGGCGGCTTCGGTGTAGGCGCGGGAGGTTTTCGTCGTCAGGAACCAGCGCCGTGCCGTGGACAGCCGCTCGCGCCACATCGTCTCCCAATCCTCCCAGACCGTCAGGCGCACGGCCGGCCAATAATCCATCCCGGCGCGACGCAAATAACGGTCCGCCAACGAGAACCCCAAGGGGCGGACGAGGTGCAGGTCTGCGTCGGCCGCCAGGCAGAGCCGGGCCACGTTGCCCGTGTTGGGCGGAATTTCAGGTTCGACGAGGACGACGTGAAACATGGTCACGCCGTCGCCCGGAGCCCAAACCGACGGCCGCCCTAAGCGCCGACGGCGGGAGCCTCGACGGGCTCGACGCTCACCCGCCGGCCGCCACGGTCGAAGAGCACCTTGCCGTCCACCAGCGCGAAAATCGTGTAGTCGCGCCCGAGGCCGACGTTGCGGCCGGGGTGCCACTTGGTGCCGCGCTGGCGGATGATGATGTTGCCGGCAATGACGGACTCGCTGCCGAACTTTTTGACGCCGAGCCGCTTGCTCTGGCTGTCGCGCCCGTTTTTGACGCTGCCCTGACCTTTCTTGTGAGCCATAAATTAAGGGGGAAAATTCGCAATCCGAAGCACGAGATCCGAAACAGCTTCAGCCGAGCGTGATGGACTTGATGACGACGCGCGTGAGCCGGCGACGGTGGCCGACAGTGCGGTGGTAGCCCTTGCGGCGGCGGAACTTGAAGGCGATTACCTTCTTGTCCTTGCGCTGCTCGACGACCTCCGCGACGACCTTGGCGCCGGCCACCGTCGGGCTGCCGTGGGTGAGCCGGTCCCCGTCGGCGTGCAGGAGCACGTCGGGGAAGGTCAGCGTGTCGCCCGCCTCGCCGTCATAACGGTCGAGGTCGAGGACGTCACCTTCGGAGACGCGGTGTTGCTTGCCGCCGGCCTGGAGAATCGCGTATGCCATAAAAAAGGGAGCGGAAACTAGCGGCCCGCGCCGGCGGCCGCAAGCGGGAAAATTCCCCCGTTGCCGGACCTTCGACCCGCGCCGATGGTTCCCGGCATGGGACAACGGGCACTCGGGGTTTTGCTGGCGTTAGGTCTGGCGTTGGTCGCAACCGTCGCCCGGTCCACGGAGCCCACCCCGAGCACGGAAGCGATGAAAAAGGAACTGGCCAAGGTCATCGAGGCGCAGCTTGCCGCCTTCCGCGCGGAGGATTACCCGCGCGCTTACACCTTCGCCGCGGCGGGCATTAAAGAGATGGTCGGACCGACGGAGTTTGAGACGATGGTGAAGACGGGTTACCCGGTCATCGCCCACTCGGCCTCCGCCGAATACGGCCTGACGCTGGATTCCGGCGAGGAGGCCGTGGTGAACGTGCGTGTCGTCGGCGCGGCGGACGGGCAGGAGGTGGACTATCTCTACACGCTGGGCAAGGAGGACGGGGCGTGGAAGATCACCGGGGTGAGCGAGTTGCGTCGGGAACCATCAACGCGGGCGTAAGGGGGATCGGCCCATCAGGCGGCCAAGTTTTCGCGGGGCCAGGGAGCGGGCGCGCGCCAGGGCGACGCGGGCCAGCAGCACGGCCAAGGGCGACGGCAGGGGGGTGCCCGGCAAGTAAGCGAAGGCGGATTTACGGGGCTTTCCGGCCAGCGGGTCGCCGGCGTCCAACCCGGCGTAGCGGGCGAGGAAACCCGGTTCGTCGCTGAACCGGGCCCCGGGAAGGTGCCGCTCCACGAAGGTGCGCTCGGGCAAGCCCCGCCCGAAGTCGTGCAGGAAGACGGCGGCCGGTCGGCCGGTCGCCCGCATGCGCAGGGCGAGCTTGAGGGCGCGGAACTCCTTCGGCCCGTCAATGAGCACCACGCACCCCGGCTCCAGCCGTGGGGGGAGCAGCGCGCGGGAGTCCCCGTAGAGCAGCTCGACGTTCGGGTAGGGCCGCAGCTTGGTTTCCGCCAGGGGCACGTCAGGGTGGTCGCGCATGAACTCCACGCTGGTGATCCGGGTCCGGGGAAAGCAGCGCGCGAGGGTCAGCGTGCTCTCCGCCCGCGCCCGGCCGCTCTCCAGGATCAGGTTGGGCGCGAGCGGAGCCGCGAGGGCGTAGAGAAAGAACATCTCGCTCGGGCAAACGCCCCGGCGCTCCGTTTCCCGCGGCATCCCGCGGATCGCGTCGCGGTAGGCGGGCAGGAGGCCGTCGGCACGGGCCAGGAAGTCAGCTTGTTCTAGGTCGGGATCGGTCATCGGGGAAGGGCCCGGTTCTGCTCGTCGCGGGCGCCCCTTAGATGCCGGGCCGGGAGGCGGCCGCAAGGAGTTTTCCATGTCCGGTGGGGGTGGGGCCAGGGCTGGTCGTGAGCTGTGGGTGACGGGCGGTATCGGACCTTCCTTCGGCCAACCCCGGCGGGCCGGCGACTCCGGGGGTGTCAGGAAGGGGAGAGCCGGGGTAGTCTTTTACCCTAGTCGCGGACCGGCATCCCACTCATTGAGGCAACGGGGTGTCGCGGGGTATGAACGGCCGCGATGCAAGCGGAAACGTGTATGCCGAAGGACCGGGGACGATGGTTCGAGCCCAGGATCGCGGCCGTCCTCCTGGGGACGCTGGCGGCTCCGGTCGCGGCGACCCTGGCGCAGCCGGTCCCGACCCTGGTGTCGGGCGTGGGGATCGAGGACGCCCCGCCGGCCGTGGGAGGAGGGCAGTTCACGGAGATCCCGCCGGGGACTCCGCTGCCCTCCGGGAGCCGGGTGCGGACGGGCGTGGGGGGGGGGGCCACGTGGCGCTGGGACGATGGGTCCCAGGCTACCCTGCACGCCGGGAGCGAATTGTGGTTCGAGGGGACGCGGCGCATGGCGGACCTCACCGGGGCGCCCGCCGGCGGCGAGGTGCCGCTCGACCGGCAGGGGCTCGGGTTCACCCCCGCAGATTCCGCCATCAAGGCGATCCTGACGCACAACGACGCGGCTTTGGCCCTGCCCGAAGCGAACCCCGAGGTCAAGGAACTCAGCCTGCGAAGGGGGGCGCTCACCGCGCAGGCCGCTGGGGGGACGGCGTTGCGCGTCCGCTTCGTCGGCGGGGCGGTGATTGCCCGCGATGCCCATTTCACCCTCACCGCCGGCCGGGACGACTCGGCACGTCTCACCGTGGCGCGCGGCCACGTGGCGGTGTTGAGCGCGGACGGGGGGCGGTCCAACCCGGCGGCAGGTCAGTTCGTGGAGGTGCGGCCCGGCGCTGGCGTCGGCGGTCCGACCGTGACGGCCCCCCGACCGACCACGGGGGACCGCGCCGCGGCGGCCGACCTCGTGGCGCTACGCTCCGGGCCGGCGCCGGCCGACCCATCGAAAAACCCGGTTTTAGGGCCCCCGGATTACAAGCATGTGGTCCGCGTGGACGTCACGCCAACGTCGCTGCCGCCCGCCCCTGCGCCCGCGCCGGGGGTCGGCAGCGGTTTGTCGTCGCCCTTTGATTTCCCCGGTAACGACCGGAACGCGACGCTCCTGGCGCCGCCCAACCCGGTGAACATCCTGGGGCCGGTTAACTCCCCGGAACGGTCGGACTGATCCCGTGCACCCTCCCATGAAGATTACGCGCCAAAGACGATCCGGGGCGTGGCGCTACCACCACCCGAGCCGCGCCACCCTGGGGGTTTGCGCCCTGGTGGCCCTGGAAGCGGTGAGCGCCCCGGCGGCGGCGCCTGCCCCCAGAGAAGTTCCGGCGGGCGAGTCCCCCCGGCCGACGTTCCTGGTCGCCGCGGAGGCTCAACCGCTCGATCCTCCCCCCAGCGCGCCGGCTCCGCCCGGGGCCAGCGCCCCCTCCCCGACCGGGGGGGAGACGGCCGAACCCGCGCTGCCCAGCTACGAGGGCGACGTTCCCGACTACGACCAGCCCGCGCTCTTCGACCCGCTGACGCCGCGACCTTGGGTGAGGTATTCCCCGCGGCCCACCAGACCCCTGGCTCCTCCCCCCCGGCCGGAGAGCGTGGCCCCGGCCCCGACGCCGCCCGCGGGGTCGGCCGAATCGCCGACCCTGGAACCCACGCGGGCCGAACAGCTCCTGGCCTATGCGGACGCGCCCACCCCCGATGGCCTGGGGCGAACCCTGGACCCGAACGCCCGGTTCTACGAGGCGTCCGTCCCGCCGGTCATCCCAGACGGGTCCCCGCCGTTCTCGGGCAACGAGGAGTTCGCCATCCAGAGCGGGCGCAACTGGCTGCCCAAAGGCCGGTTGCTGCTTCGCCTGAGCGCCGGGGGGATCTACGACGACAACGTCGCCCTGCGCGAGCACGGCCGGAAGTCCGACTTTATTTTTACCCTGACACCCAGCGTCACCTACGTGCTCGGGAGCGGCGAGGGCCGCTTCTCGTTGCTGGCTAATTACACCCCGACGGCGCTGCTCTACGCGAAGGGGACCGCCGACGACTCCGTGGACCACGCGGGCCTCATCGCCGTGCGTTACCGCTTCACCCGCCTGACGCTCGGGGGAACCTTCGTGGCGCGCTCCCTCACCGGCAGCAGCCGCGACGTGGGCGACCGCGTGAGCCGCACGCTCTTCTACCTCGGCGGCTCGGCGAACTACCTCTACAGCGAGAAGCTGTCCTTCGACCTGAACGTTGATCTGGCCTACTCGGACTTCAAGGGTCTGCTCGGCTCGGACGAGGCGCGGGTGCAGACGTTCGCTAATTTTCTCGTCCGCCCGAAGCTCCAGCTCGGCGCGGGGTTCCTCTTCGGCGTGCTCTCCGTGGACCGCGGGCCGACGCAGACCTACCAGCAGTTGCTCGGACGAGCCATCTACACGCCCACGGCCAAGCTTGGCTTCAACGCCAGCGGCGGTCTGGAGATCCGCCAGCTCGGCTCAGGGGTGTCGAACCAGTTGGCGCCCGTGTTGAGCCTGGGCGTCGGTTACGAGCCTTGGGTAAACACCGGTTTCACGCTCGACGCCCGGCACCGCACCTACCCCTCCGCCGCCCTGACGGGGCAGGACTACCAGGCCACCGGGTTGACCCTCGGGGTGCGGCGCTCCAACATCGCCGACCGCTTCACCGGGTCGATCGTTTTCGGCTACGAGCACACGGGCTATGAGAAGACCACGCGCGGGGTGTCGGCGACCCGGCAGGACGATTACTTCTTTACCCAGGTCGGCGCGGGTTGGACGGTCAAGCGGTTTCTGAACCTGAGCGCGTTCTACGAGTTCAGCTTCAACGACTCGCGCGGCGGGGACTCCCGGGAGTTTCGCCACAACCGGGTAGGCCTGTCCGCGACGCTCACCTTCTGAACCATGCTCAGTTCCCTGATCTCCCGATTCTCACCCCGTCCCGCATCGTGGGGGGGGGCAATCGTGCTAGTCATCCTCGCGTTGTTCGCCGCGTCGGCTCAGGGTCAGTCCCCACCGGGGGGGTCACGGTTCCGGGCGAGGGCGGAAGCGCCCCCCCCGGTGGCCGCCCCGGCGGGCGGGCGGGAAACCGCGACCCGCGCGGACTCTCCCAACTACCGCCTGCTCACCAACGACACGGTGAACGTCAAGGTGTTCCAGGAGGAGGACCTCCAGGTCACCGAGCGCCTGGCGCGGGATGGCACCATCACCCTCCCCTTCATCGGCCAGGTGCCCCTCGCGGGTCGGACGTTGCAGGAAAGTGCCGAGATCATCCAGGGCCGGCTGCGCGAATACCTCGTCCACCCGCAGGTCACGGTGCGCGTCGTGGAATATTCCAAGCGGCGTTTCACCGTGCTCGGACAGGTCGCCAAGCCGGGAATCTACGAGATGCCCGACGATTCGTCCCTGACGCTGCTGGAGGCGATCGGCATGGCCGGCGGTTACACCCGCATCGCCAACCCGTCCAGAATCACCCTCAAACGCCTGGGCGCGCGGGGCGAGGAAAACCTGTTTCGACTCGACGCCGGGCGGATGGCCAAGGACAAGGACAGCCCGCGTTTTGACGTGCTCCCGGGCGACACTATCCTGGTCGGCGAGAGCTTTCTGTAACCATGAAAACCTTTCCCACTAACGACTTCACCCCTACGCCCGCGGAGGGCCTCGACCCGGCGGAACGCTCGCTGGACTGGGGCGAAATCGGCCACCGGCTGCGGGAGAAAAGCTGGCTGATCCTGCTCTGCGGGCTGGCGGGGCTGTGCGCGATGTCCGCCTACGTGCGTAAAATCCCGGAGGTTTACCGAGCCACGGCCATCCTCCAGATCGACCCCGAGGAGCAGCGCGTGCTCGGGTTTGACGGCGGGGGCGGACAGACCGGCGAGTTTGCCACCGAATCCGCCGTCGCCACCGTGCTGGAAGGCTTGCGCGGCCGCGCGCTGATGGGCCGCGTCGCGGAGGTCAACCACCTCGCCGATGACCGGAACTTCCTGCCCGCCGGGACGGCCGGTCGGCCGCCGACCACGGGCGACGCCGCCCGGGCGCTCGGGGGGATGATCGAAGTCCAGATCCGCAAGGGCACGCGGCTCATTGACGTGTCAATTTCCCACGGCAACCCACGTTTGGCTCAAACCCTTGTGAACTCGCTGGTGAACGAGTTCATCCAGATGAAGATCGAGCAACGCGCGGCCAGCTCGCAAGCGGTGATGACCTTCCTGCTCAAGGAGGCCGAGCGGCTGAAGGGCAAGCTCCAGCAGTCCGACGAGGCCATGCAGACCTACAAGGAGGATCACAAGGCCGGCTCGCTGGAGGAGCGACAGGACACGGTGGTCGCCCGGCTCCAGAGCCAGGCTACCCTTTTCAACGACGCCAAGGCCACCCGCATCCGACTCGAAGCCGCCCAGGCGGAGCTCAAACTCGTCGCCAACCGGCGCGAGGCGCTGCTAGCTCACCCCATCGTCGTCGCCCATCCCTCCGTGGTCCCGTTGCGGGACAAGGTCCAGGCGCTCCAGACCCAGATTCTGACCCTCGGCCTGCGCTACACCGAGAAGCACCCGAGGATGATCCAGGCCCGCGCGCAACTCGCCGAGGCGAAGGCTGCCATGGACGAGGCTGCCTCCAAGGTCCCGCGCTGGGTCGAGTCCGAATACGAGCGCGCGCTCGCCACGGAGCGCAATTTTGAAAGTGCCCTCCAGGACCAGGAAAAGCTTGCGCTCGGCCTCGACAAGCAGGCCATCAACTACAAGGTCCTGACCCGGGAAATGGAAACCAACCGTGCGCTCTACGACGCGCTGTTGCGTCGGTTGAAGGAAACCGACGTTGCCAAGGGCGTGGAGCTCCAGAACGTGCGCGTCTTCGAGGCGGCGTCCCTGCCGGCCGCGCCCATCCCGCGCCACGCGATGCGCCAAGTCGCCCTGGGCCTGGTCGGAGGGCTCGGCGGTGGGTTGCTGGCCGTGCTGGCGGCCTACTTCCTGGACACGTCCTGGAAGAGCGTGGACCAAGCCGAGACCGCGACCTCCCTGCGCGTGCTCGCCTCCATCCCCAAGTGCGGGCGGTTATCCCCGGCCGAGGTGGGCACCCTGTTGCAGGACCAGCCGGCTTCCGCCGTCGCCGAGGCGTTCCGCTTCCTGCGCACCTCTCTCTACCTCACGGCGCGCCAGCCCGGCCGCGTGGTTTATCTCTTCACCAGCGCCATGCCCAGCGAGGGGAAAACATTTTGCGCGGTGAACTGCGCCGTCGCCATCGCCCAGCAGGGCCTGCGGACGGTGCTCATTGACGCGGACTTGCGCTCACCCGACGTGGCGGCGGCGGTGCTGGACAACGACGCCGTGTCGGGCGTCGGCGAATACGTGCTGGAACAGGTGGACTTCGACGCGGTCATCCATCCCTCCAAGATTCCCAACCTCAGCGTCATCCCGGCGGGGCAAGTCGCTCCGAACCCGGGCGAGATGCTGGCCAGCCTGGCCTTTGCACGGTTGATCGGGGAAGCGCGGGCAAACTTCGAGGTCGTTGTCATTGATTCCGCGCCTATTCACCCGGTGAGCGATACCCTGCTCATCCTGGAGCACGCGGACACCGTCTGCCTGGTCGTGCGTCTCGAGCGCGTCGCGCCGAAGGTCGTGCTGCGCGCCTGCCAGGTGCTCGGTCAGTTCGGCCGGCGCCCGACCGGGCTGATCATGAACGCGGTGCCCCGCCGCGCCACTCCCCTCTACTACTGCGCGGCGGATTCCTACGGGCACCGCGGCTACCAGCCCGCGCTGCCCCCCGCGTAGCGCGGCCGCCCGCGGTGGCGGCCGCGGCGAGGCCCAGCAACCCGAGGACGTCGAGCTGGAGCGGGGCAACCTGCCACGGGAAATCCACCGCCGCGTGCAGCGCCGCGCCCGTCAGCGCGACCGCGGTGGCGAACGCCAAGGTTCGCTCGCGCTCCGCCACGTCCCGGTCAAACGCCCGGACGAAGGCCCGGCCCAGGTTAACGAAGAACAGCCCGCCCCAGGCGAGCGCGCCGACCCAGCCCCACTCCAAAACGGTCTGGAGGTAATCGTTGTGCGCGTAACGCCAGATGCCCGGGATGCGGTCGCCCAGGAAGTGCGTGTAGTGCGGGAACGCCAACCCGAACGTGCCCGGCCCGAATCCCCAGGCGCCGGCGTCGGGCAGCATCCGGGCGCCGGCCGCCATCGCCAGCCACCGCGGGTTGTCACCGTGGAGCTGGGTCGGCAGGAGCGCCCACTTTTCCCGGGCGACGTCGGTGCCGACCGAGCCGACGAGGAGCGCCAACGCCAGGACGGCCGCCGCCGCCAAAACGCCATCGCCCCGCCGCCTCCCCGTCGTTCGCCGCCCCCGGGACCATTGCCACCCGCCCCACGCCGCCATCGCGAGCGCGGACACCCCCAGGATCACCAGCGCGGCCCGCGAGGCGTTCACGGCGCCGCCGGCCACGCTGACGGCCGCGGCCAGCAGGGCCACCGGGCGTTGCCAGCCGCCGACCCGCCCGGGTTGACCGGAAACCAGCGCCAGGCCGACGGCGAGCGGGACCCCGAGGTTGAGGAACGTCCCCGCGTTGGCGGCGTAGTAGAAGGTGGCGAAGAACGGGCCGGTCGCGGGCTCGCCCCGCCAGAAGATGGCCGGGGCGCCGAGCGCCCGTTGCACCAGCCCGAAGACGACCACGGCGAACGCCGCGAGGACCAGCGTCCAGCGCAACCGCCCGCGCCAGCACCGGTTCCGGGCGACGTCCACGGTGAGCAACAGCAGGACCAGCAACGCCGTGACCCGCCGCATCGCCGCCACGGACACCGCCCCGTCCACGCTGCCCGGGCCGCCTTCCCACCGCGCCGGCACGGCCGTGAACCGCCACGCTTGCGGGTCGTGCGCGTAGTGCGCGTTTGCCGCCATCCCCCAACCCTGGACCAGCAGCCAGACGACGAGGACGAGGTCCAGCGCCCCCACGCGCGGGAGGCGCCGACGGACCGCGCTGCCGGCCAGCCATAGGCCGCCGGCCAGGGCGGCGGCGAGTTCCAGGCCCCGGAGCACCCCCGGCGCGGCGCTCCCGCCGGCCCAGGGCAGGGCCGTGAACGTGAGCGCCAGAAGCCAGCGCGGCGCGGCCACCAGCGCGCCGCGAAGCGTGCTGGCGACCGCGCCGCGAGGGACGCGCCGACCGGGGGGATGGTTCAGGCCGCGGCGGGGTGGAACACCGTGGGCGGCGGGGGTTCGACCTGAAAATTCGGGACGCACCCGTCGTGGAACATTTTCCATTCGCGCTCGACCAAGTTACCGAATTCCCGGCGGAAACGCGCGGCGGAGAACCGTTCCGCGTGCCGCCGGATCTGGCGCGGGTCAAACGTGCAGGCCTCCTCCTGCCGGACCGCCGCCTGGAGGCTCTCGACCGTCTGCTCCGGGAAC
>CAXTFX010000045.1:0-15539 GCA_964243185.1 uncultured Chthoniobacterales bacterium | reverse complement strand
GCCGCATGGTGCATCTGCCGCAGGTTCGGCCGGGAACCCAGCCGCCAGAATTTCGGCAACTCCACCTTGCCGTTCTGTTCCACCAGCGTCGCCTCGTCCAGGAACCACGACACGCCCGCCCAGCCGATCAGCGCCTTCTCCAGCGTGATGCGGTCCGGTCGGCTCGGGCCGAGCAGGACCATCAGGTCCCGCGTCTGCGCCCGCGCGTTCTGGCCTGGCGGTTGGGAATGCAGGAACGTCGCCACCACCGCCTGCTCGATCTCCCGCCCGCGCAACGTGGGGTGCTCCTTCTGCACCGCCCGCGCCTTCCCCAATTCGCCCTGGAGGATGGCCACCCAGTTCTGCGCCGGCCCCTCGAAGGCATCTAGCCCCGCGACGGACGCCAGCTCGCGCGTCGCCTCGGAGATGTCCTCCTCCCCCGGCCGGCTCAGGAACACGTTCGCGCCCACCAGCGGCGCAGAATCCCAGCGCTCCGCCTCCCGCAACGCCAGCGCGAAGGTCCGCAGCACCCCGCGCGTCTTCTGGAACAGCGGGATGTTCGTCCACTTCTCGTAGAGCACCTTCGTCAGGTCCGGGTGGAACGGGTAACTCGCCGCGAAGCGCGTCTGCTCGGCCTGCGCCGCCTTCTTCGTCCCCTCGTCCAGGTCCTCCACGCCCCGGAGCGCCGCGATGACGTGCGGCGGGAACACCGCCGGGTCCTTGATGGAATCCGGCTGGAAGAACCGCCGGCGCAACACCTCGGCCACGTCGCTCTCCAACACCGGCTGGATGCCCTCCTCCTGCTCCCGGCGGAAGATCAGCGCGAGATCGCTCTGGATCTCCCGGCCCAACTCGTCGCTCTTGCGCGGGTCCGTGGAAACCAGGGAAGTCACCCCCGCGCAACGTTCCACCTTCGCCGCCGCCCGCCTCAGCGCCTGGAAGAAGTCCTGCAACCGCCCACGACACGCCGGGTCCAGCCCGACCTTCGCCCGCGCATACGTCAGCACCTCGTCCAGCAGCACCAGCGTCGCCAGACCGTCCCGGCCGGGCATCGCCAGCAGATCGTGAAACAGGTTCTCCGCCGGGGCCGTCTCGCGCTCCTCGTCCTTGTTCTCGGCATTCAGCAGCCGCAGACCGTCCGCCCCGCCAAGCTGCCAGGCCAGGACGCTCCAGGGCTGCCGCAGCCAGCGCCGCTCGCCCCCGGGGCCGACGATTTCCATCCCTTTTTCCGCGTCCAATTTGTCGAAGGCCAGCACCGCCACGCGCGCCTGTGGCGGGGTTCGGCCGCCCGCGGCCTCGATGAACGTCCGCACCGCCGGCAGGTCCGGCAGGTTCTCCGGGTCACGCACCAGGTGCAGCAGCGTGATGAGCGTGTGCGTCTTGCCACCGCCGTAGGTCAACTCCAGCAGCCGCACCGCCTTATCGCTGCGGTTGGACAGCCGGGCGAGCACCTCTTTCACCAGCGTTTGGATGTTAAAGGTCGGCACCGTCAGCGCGAAGAACTCCTCCGGGTCGCGGTAGATCGGCTTCGCCGTCCGCATGACGACCTCGTAAAGGTCCGCGGCGAACATGGATAGGGTCAGCTCGCCGGATTTCAGGTCGTCGCGCAGCTTGACGACCGCGTGCCAGGGTTTCCAGGGAAGGGTGCTCATGGGATGGGGAAAACGGGTGGGTTATTCGTCGGCCACGGCGGTGGCGATCACGGCCACGTCCGCCACGGGGAGGAGTTCCTCCTGGTGATGGCCGCCGCCGGTCGGGGCGGCGCGGACGACGCGGATTTGCAGATGGTTGGAAATGCTTTCCAGCGTCGCGCGCTCCTCGCTGCCGGCGGGGGAAAGCTCGATCAACGCCTGGAGCAACTGGTGGAACAACCCGTGCCGGCGCAACGCGCGCAGTTCCAGGTATTCGTCCACCTTCCGCACGTCCCCCGCCTTCCAGAGCTGCATCAGCCGGTGCGCCTGGTCGATCAACGGCACCCGCACCCGAGGGCGCGCATTGGCTCCGGCGTTGGCCGCGCTGGCCGGCGTGGCCTCGTCCGCGGCGAACAGGGTCGGGGAATCCGCCTCACGGCGGGCGGCGGGGGAATCCGTCGCCGGGTCCAGGCCGAGACCGGGGCGGCGGCGGGTGTTCCAGGCGCGTAGGCGCACGGTGCTGCCCGTGCCGCCGGCCGCTTCGTCGTCGCCCTCCGCGGAGTCCCCGGCGTCGTCCGCCCCGTCCGCGTCGTCATCCCCCGCGCCGGACTGGCCGCCGGAGCGGGCGAGCAGGTCGTAGGTGTCCAGCAGGAGGCGGTCGGACAGGTTGCAACTCACGGCGTAGAGGATGCTCGCGCCCGCCGGGGCGTCGCCCAGGGCGAAGTTGTGGCGGTGGAGCAGGTAGTAGGTCGTCACGTCATCCAGTTCCTCGCGCCCGGCGGGGGTCGTTGCGTCTGCGGCGGGTGCGTCGCCGTCCCCGGGGCGGTCGTTCTCCGTGCCCACGGGCGGCAGCAGGCGGCCGACGACGTAGTTGACGACCATGCGCCGGACGTGGCGCAGGAACTCGCCGACGCCCAACAACTCCCCGGGGTTGTTCGCCTTCTTGACGGCGGGATGCTGGCTGTAAGCCTCCATCGCCGGCCCGGTGGCCGCCCACACGAAGTCCGGCCCGCGGATGCCCGCGTCCCAGAACGCGCGCAACTGCGTGGCGATCTTCGTCCGCATTTGTTCGAGGACGATGTTATCCCAACCGGGGCGGGCGGTAGGCGAACGCTTCTTGCAGACCAACCAGACCGAAGAGGAAAGGGCGGCGGAGGCATTGGCCCGCATCCGACCGGCTCGCTCTGTTTGGATGGGCCAACTACCGTCAACCACGAAGCCAGCTTTAATCATCGCGGAAACCAGCGTTTCCCAAGCGTCCGGCTGTTTGTGGGCAAACACGATCACCAAACGACCTTCTGGATTCAATGCCTCCCAACAAGCCCGAAAGGCCGTTGCCATGCCCGACTCATAGTTCATCTTCGATTTCGTGGCGTCGCCACCAAATCGACTAGAGTCATCAATTAGTTCTCCGTCGTTTCGTTCATGGTTCCACTTTGGAGCCAACGGCTGCTCAAAAGTCGAATCCAGTTGGTTATTTATACCCTTTAAGGTTCGCCGTAACCATATGTAGAAAAAGTCCATCAAATCCGAATAAGGAATCGCGTCGTAGTAAGGGGGGTCAGTGACTATAAGGTCTAATCCGATTTCCGAAATTACCTTTGCGGATTGGGATTCTATCTTGGGCGACGGACTTGTGGATGAACACAACATTGTATGTTCTATAGCCGCAGCGATCCATTCCGTTTCTCCTGCGTAACTGCCACTGGCATTCTCCGTAGGGTTAGATTCAGCGAAATCCCAAAGTATTGGCAGTGCGAAGCGAGCAAAGGTTTGCTCAACTAGCGACGTCTTCATGTTCCAAATGCAAAGCGTGCTAGCTCGGTTGGCCACTCTATCAATCGCCAACGCTAGATACGATGCGATGGCCTCTCTCCACAAAATATCGTCTGAGATTTGAGCACTCTCCGTAAACGCACGGCGGGTGCTTTTGACAAGCGTTCCAATCGTCAAAAGTTGCCTCGGTAGAAGAAGTTTATTCCAGCTACCTAATCCGTAGCCATCAACGGAGAAAGCACGACTAGCGCCCGTTCCCGCTTTTGGCGTCGGCTCCGTCGGCACACCAAAAGGCACGTCCGCGAACACCTTCTCAATTTCTTGCTCTGCCTCCTCCGCCCGCCGAACTTCCAACTCCGTCGGCCGCCGGTATTCCTTGCCGTCGCGCCCGTCCACGACTACCGCCGTCATGGTCGCGCCGAGGCGGCCGGCCTGGCCTTCGAGGCGGATGTCCTCCATCGTCAAGATCGTCGCGCAGCACGGGCACTGCGCGCCGGAGCGGCTCATCGTGCCCGCGCCGAGCCGACGGTCGTGCTCGCGGCGTTGGGCGGGGTTGCCGGCGGCCAGCTTGGGCACGTCCCGCTCGACGCCGAACTCCACGCCGGTGCGCGCGGCGTCCGGGGCCATCAACAGCAGGACGCGCTTGTCGTCCTTCTTGCACAGCCAGCGCGTCTTGAGCAGCGGCACCCGCGCCCGGCACTGTTTGCAGGCAACCGTGCGTGCCCACAGGTAGGCCACCGTCGGCTTCGGCACCCAGCGCGGCCGGCCTGGCTCCGCCAAGTCCTTCGCCGGAACCTCCGCGTTGAGCGCCGCCGCGTCCACGCTGCCGTCCGCCGCGAGCGGGCAGAGCCGGAGCGCCTCGCCGTCGGGCCTCGGACCTTGGTCATGGGTCCTCGGGCCTTTCCTCAGCGCCTCCCACTCCGCGTAGGTCGGGTAGAACCGCGCCAGGGAGACCCGCGCCTCCCGCAGCACCCACTGGCCCCAGGCGCGGACGTGCCAGGCGAGGTCCGCCGACAGGTCATCGTCGTCTCCCGCCAATCCGCCATTTCCGCCTTCCGCGTTGTCGCTGCGCGACCCGTCGCGGACTCCGGTCCCACTTCCCACTTCGATCAGCGACGGCTCCGCCTCGTGGTCCCCGAAGAGCGTGGCGAGCCGGGATTCCAGGGCCTTGCCCTTCAGCCCGCGCGCCGACTCGAAGTAGCCGCGCATGAACGCCCGGTCCCCCCGGATGAACGCCGGCAGAGGCCGCCGCTGCCCGGCGAGCCGCTGGGGGTATTCCAGGGTGCATTTCAGGATGAACCAGGCCACCGGGTTGAGGTCAATGGCCGTGGCCTCGCACCCCAGGCGCATGGCCTCCAGCGGGATGGCCCCGCCGCCCGCGAACGGGTCCAGCACGCGCGGCGCCCGCCCGCCGTAGGCCGCGCGGATCTTGTCCCGGAACCATTGGAGGTCCGGCCCGTTCTCCCGGCCCCAGTGGAGGATGCCGCCCTCGGTTTCCTCCACGAGCACGTCCTCGATTTTCCCGTTGGGCATCTTCTTGCGCCGCCGTTTCTGGACGACGCGCCCGGCGAGCCGCCGCAGAAGTTCCGCGCGCTCCTCAGCATCCCCCGGGTCCGGCAGGAGCGTGGCGATGAGCGCCGCCCGGCACGCCGCCAACGGTCGCCGCGCCGGCCAGATGTGCAGCGTGGAAATGTGCCCGTGGCGGACGTTCTTCTCGTGGACCGAGTCAATGGAAGTCTGCCGCAACGGAAACGCGGTCTCGATGAGGCGGGGGCGGTCGGGGGGAGTGGTCATGGCTGCTTCTTTTCCTTCCAGAGACGGACCAGGAAGGATTCCTCGAACTCGACGAGGTCCGGCTCCGTGCCGTTGTGCTCGCGCATCCCGCGAACGATCTTGCGGGGCACGCCCATGCCCATGTGTTCGAGGTAGCCGTAGTCGCGCAAGGTGTCCTTGAGGATCTGGTTGCGGGCCGCGCGGCAACCGAGCCTCATGCGGGCAGGGGTGATGCCGTTGGGCAACCGGCCGGGCGAGATGATCTCCAAGCGGTCGGAGTAGATGGACAACTCGATGTCGGTGGCGGAGAGCAGGTAATCGCGGTGGACAAGCGCGTTGACCAGGACTTCGCGGATGACCTCGTCCGGGTAGTCGCGCCCTTCCAGGCGTCGAAGACCGTTCTCCAGAGTGGTTGTTGTAGCCGTGTTTCGATGCACGAAGTCGAGCGCCTGCTCGACTAAACCGTTTTCTTCCAGACCATGCTCACTGATGAGGGGGGTAATCGCCCCGCGTAGTGTCGTGCGCTCAAGGGTGGCGTAATCCTTTTCCGTGGTCGGGTAAGCCACGGCGTCAACTCCCGCCTGCGGCAGAAAACGGTTGGGATTATTGCCGAAAAGGAGGATACCAGCCACCGTCACGGAAACGCGACCATCGTGTGCCATCATCAATTCGGTGTTCACAAGCCATCGTGTCCAGTGCTCGTCATCATCGACCGGAGGGAGTTGTTGACGGATGCGGCCGAAGTAGTGGTGCAGCCGGCGGCGGTCGAGGTCGTCTAACGTGGAGCCGGACAACGCGCGTATCTCCAGCCGGAACGCGCCGCGCTGCTGGTAGAGGCGCTCGCGTTCGTCCAAGCTCATCTCGCGGCTGGTGGAGCCGACGCGGATGTAGGGCGTGAGGTGCTGGTTGTGCCAGAGATGATGGACAGCCCATCCTGGTTCCACACGGACCACGGCAACGTCCTTGCTGGGCTCGACGTCACGAAGGATTTCAAAGTAGGGGATTAGCTCTGGCCGGATTTTGTCCCGACCCGCTTGCATGATCCACTCCTCAAGCTGGGTGTAGCTTCGCCCGTTCGGGGCGTTCTTCTTCGGAGGATCATCGCGGCGGGTCAGCCCGGAAATGGTGCCGTCATCCTCCACGCCGAGGAGGACCACCCCGCCAGCGAGGTTGCTGAAAGCGACCATTTCTTTGGCCAGAACCCGGGTTTCAACTTCATCACGTTTGAACTCGACGCCGGAGTTTTCGCCTCCACCGATGATTTCAAGTAGTTCTGTTTTGGTCATGGCCGGATGAAGGCGGCTTAAAAGCCGTATTTCTTGCGCCGCAACTCGAAGGCGTCACGCCCGCCTTCAAGGATGTCTTCGACGAGGTCACGCACGAGCGGACTGTCGATGGAGCCAATGGCGTCAGGGGCGATTTCCGCCTGCCCACCGCCGGCTTCGCCTTGGGCCGTGAGGGCGGCGATCAATTCGGCGTCCCCGAGCACGGGCAAATTCGCGTTGTGTGTGGCGATGATGAACTGCCGGCGACGCTTCTCCTCCCGCAGCTTGGGGACAATGCCTTCGGTGATGAAGCGATTGTCTAGATCGTCTTCAGGCTGGTCAATCAACAGGGGCGAGTCGGATTCGAGCAGCAGGAGAAGCAAGACGGCGGTGGCTTTTTGACCTTTGGAAAGATCGTCCAACTTTCGCCAAATTTGAGGCTGTCCGTCACCAGCGACGTTGAGTTCCAGTCCGGTGGTCGGAGGAAGATCGAGTTCTTCCACCTGCATGATGAAGGGCTCACCCGCTTGAAGGAGCCGGTCGGCTTGTCCGCCGGGGATGTTAAACTCCCTCACAAGCTCATCACGCCCTGCTCGCAAAGCAGTTGCGAACGCAGAAGGAGACAGATTCGCATTACGGCGCAGAGCCTCGATGGTTTCGCTCAACCGGCCACCAATCCCACGTAACAAATTGAATAGAGGCTCACGATCGCCAGCGAACACAACCTCTACACGCACCAGATCAATCAGCTTCTTCGTGACCCGTTTCGCGGCTTTCTGAAGCCGTTGAAACTCCTGGGTCTTTAGGTCTTCCCATTCCGCCAGCAAGTTGCGTCGCTGCTGAAGCAGGCTCTGCTCCTCTCGGAGCAATGCTTGGGTGCGAGTCTGCAATGGCTGTAAATCCTCGATGTGCCTTTGCAAACGCAAAAATTCTTGTCCGTCGAATTTCTCCTTGTGCAACTCCCGCAAAGTATTCTCGAAGGCCGCTTGGGCACCTTGGCGGCGAGCTTGCCATTGACCTCGCACCGTCTCGATCTGGCCTTCGGCCTTTTGGATGATGTTATCCAACTGGTCAGTGAGTGTTTGCGCTTCCATGCTGAAGCCATCGAGCGTGGGGGCTAGAGGCTCCAGTTGATCCCGGTTAGGTAGCTTCGCTAACGCTGCCGGTGAGACCAAGGCTGCATCAACCGGCAATGCGTCACGGAGGGAGGTTAAGATCTCTTGAAATGGCTCCAGTCGCTCCGCGCAGAGGGCCAGGAGTTTCTCTTCACGACCGAACAGGGTTTGTTCTTTGAGCTTGCCCTCCAAACCGGCATCACGGTAGCGCTTCAATGTTTCTTCCAGCGAGGGCAGCGCCGCCAGACGTTCTTCGATTTGTTGTAGTTCCCCCCTCCTTTCATCCAACCGCGAGCGTGTGCGTTCCAGTTCACGGATAAGCTCGTGCTTGCCGCGGGGGGCAGTCTGCTCCTGCACCATGAAGCGCTCCAAGAGTCTGGCAAGTTTTTCAGGTGTCTTGGCTAACTCGGAAATCTCGTGCTGTCCAAACGCCTCGGCGCGGGGGAGGATGTCGGCTGGTTTCAACGCCAGAACTTGTCCCTCAATGTCCTTGACCACCGGGGGATTTGGCACGGTCCGCTCAATGAGAAAGTCCCGACGATCTGGACGGAATGAGCGGACCAGCACCGAAATTTTTGTCCCTTTGCCAAGCACTTGAAGCACGACTGCCTCGTGCGCTTTTGCGGCGTCCGCCCCGACAGGCGTCAGGTCAAGGGCATAGCGAAGACTCTCAATCACAGTCGATTTGCCAGCACCCCGCCCACCGATCAGCACGTTAAGGTTCTCGTTGAACCGGAGCGACGCGCCGTCAAGAAAGCCGCCCTGCCACGCGACGGCGACTACTTCCGCGTGCTCCTCGGGCACAGGGTCGCTGGCGAGTCGCACCCGTGAGGTTGGGTCAAGGAATGCCTGTTTCAACCCATGCACGGAAACTTCGGACATTTTGATCCAGCATGAGGCACCTGGCTTTTTCAAATCTGCGGGATCGCTGACGTCTGATGCATTTATCACAGCCACCGGACGGTCCCGACGATAATCAGGATTTGTGTTTTGAAGGATAGCGCGAACTCCCTGCGGTGCTTGTTCAACCGGGCCTGGCAGTGAGGCTGCTAGTAGATGATCGTTCTGCCAAGCATTTATCCGAGCCTGTTTGTCGAGAACCGTCAGCAATCCATCAGAAGCGGCAACGTGAGCCGCCACACAAATGGCTTTCTTCCATTTGTGGCACTCTTGTAAAAGTGCATCCGTGTCGTATTTCCCACATGGCGAAAGCTGAGATTGATCGTGAATGCCGCAATCGTTGATCTTAGCGTGAACCCAATCCAATGAAACCGAAGGATCAAATAGGCAAAGAAAATGCACTCCCTCCTTCGTTTTTGCCTCAAAGCCTGGAAAGACGATGATTCCTTTCGCACGAGCCGCATCCATCAGGTGCTGAGACTCTTTGATGCAATAATGGTCTGTAATACCTATCACCTGAATTCCTTCTTCGAGACAGGCATTAACGATGGCCTCATTATAAGATCCTTCGTCAGAAAACGTCGTTGGCTTCGAGTATTTCTTCAGGTAGCAATAGGGATTAACCTGTAGTGCGCAACGGTAAAACCTTGCCCCATTGGGCAGTTGCATGGCCTTTTCGATTTGGGGGTTTGTTTTCATTGTTGCTTATTGTTTGAGCCAGCAGCAAGTCATTGGGTTAAGACGTGGTCTCTATCTCAGCGGACCGCAAGATGGAAGTCGCCTCGATTAGCACGCCCCCGCGCGCCCGCGCGATGAGTTTCCCAAACGGGTCCCGCACCCGGTGCAACTGCGGCCGGTCGCTGGCGCAGTGGAAGACGACGTAGAGCCAGTAGTTATCGCGCAGGTTGCAGGCTTTGGCCCATTCGTTATCCGAAACCTCCACGGCCCCGACGTCGGCGCGGCCCTTGACCTCAATGGCGTATTGGTCGCCGCTGCCGCCCGGCCCGCGGGAAAGCAGGTCGAAGCCGGGCCATTCCTCCAGGCCGGCGACGACGGCGGCGGGCGGCGTGGAAACGTCCCGCACCTCCCGGCCGGCGAGTTCCTCCCGGGCGCGGGCCACGCGGACGGCGATGCGCTCCACGTCCAGGTTGTGCCGCATCCGGTCTTCCGGGTCGTTGGAGGGTAGGACGAGGGCATGAGCGAGGAACCGGGGTTCGTCGGCCCCGAGGCGCTCCGGCTCCCCGCGCAGGGTGGCGACGGCGGCGTCCCGCTCGGTGAGGAGGTCGCGCTGGCGCTGGCGGACGCGCTCGAACTGCGCCTTAACCCGGGCGTCCCCGGCGCGGGCTTTCTCCGCCCAACGCCCGCGCATGGCGGCCAGTTCGGCATTCCGGTAGGCGAAGCCGCGGGTAAGGAATTCTTCCCGGGCGGGGAGATCGTCGCGGAGGGTTTGGCGGCGCGCTTCCAGTTCCGGTCCCAGCACGTCTTCGCGGAGGTGAACCAACGCCCGGTCGCGGAGGGCGGCCGGGGGCGCGGTGAACCCGAGCGCGGCGGGCCGGGTCAGGGGCGTCACGCCGGCTCCGTCCCGACGACCGCGCAGCAGGAGCAAATGCTCGACCGGGACGGGGATGACGGTGCCGTCCAGCCCTTGCTGGAGGGCGACGAGGCGGCAGTCGAGGGTCTCGCCGGCCGGGGTTCCTTTCGGGAGTAGCTCTTTTTCCGAGCGGCGGAACAGACGGACAGCAGCGACGTGGACGAGGTAAGGCGCGTCGGCGGAGGGGTCCACGAACACCGCGCCCCGCAACGCCTCCGGGCTGAAGTGTTCCCCGACCAAGGCGGAGAAGCGGTCGAAGATGCGTTCGCCGGGGTGGAGGAACACCGCCGGGGCGTCGTCGGCGGGCCGGAAGACGGTGAAGTGTTCCCGGGCCTCGGGCGGGTAGGCTTCCAGCAGCGGCCAAAGGAAATCCAGCGTGCCGGGGCGTTGCGGCTCCAGCGCGAAGCGGCCGTCGAGGTCGCCCGTCAACCCGATGCCGAGCAGGGGGGCGGCGCGTTCCAGGAACCGGCGGGTGTAGCCGGGCAGGAGGCGGCGGAGGTTTTCGCGTTCCAGCCGCCCGCGCTGGTCGGGCAGGCAGGCTGAAACGTCGCCGCCGCGGCCGAGCACCTTCTCGCGCTCACGCAGGCGGGCCTCGGTGCGTTCGGGGGTGAGGCGTTGGTCAATCTCCCGCAGGGTGGCCGTCTCCGCGGCGTCGGTGTTTTCGACGGTGACGCGCAGCATCAGGTCGCGCAGGGAGAGGCCGGCGAACTGGACGCCGACGACGTCGAAGACCTTGTCGGAATGGAGCGCGCGGCGGATGGCGTCGAGCTTTTCGAGCAGACGTCCGAGGACCTTGCCCTCGCGGGTGCCGGAGGCGACGAGGTTGAAGAGGAGAACGGGGTCGTGCGCCTGGCCGTAGCGGTGGATGCGCCCGAAGCGTTGCTCGATGCGGGCGGGGTTCCACGGGATGTCGTAATTGATCATCAACCAGCAGAACTGCATATTCAGCCCCTCCCCGGCGGCGTCCGTGCAGACCATGTATTGCGCGCCGCCCTCCGCGTGGGGCCGACGGAAGAAGTCCACCTGTTCCTCGCGCTCGCGGTAGCCCATGCCGCCGTGGATGTGGGCCACGCGGTCCTCGAAGCCCAATCCGCGCAGCCGGCGGACGATGTTCTCCAGCGTGTCACGGTGTTCGGTGAAGATCAGGAACTTCTCGTCGCGGAACTTCTCGTCCCGCAGGCCGCGGAGCATTTCCTGGAACTTGGATTCCTCGCCGGATTCGTGGAGGAGGGCAGCGAGGTTCCGCAGGCCAGCGACGGTTTCCCGCTCGGTCTGGAGTTCCGCGAGGGAGGTGGCGACGACGCCGGCCAGGATGTTCTCCTCGGCGGCCTCGTTCTCCTCGCGGCCGTCCACGGGGGTTTCCTCGTCGGCGGTTTCGGAGTCCAGCACGTCGCGGGCGTCATCCAGCCGGCGTTGCTGGGTGGCGAGCTGCTCGGCGGTGAGCCGGCCGGTGGTGATGTCCGCGATGAGGCCGTCGAGCTTGGCGAGCCGCCGCTCGAAGGAGCGCAGGAGAGCGTAGGGGGAACTGGCCAGCCGACGCTGGAAGACGCTCATGGCCAACCGGGCGGCGGCGCGGTTGAGGATGCGGGCGCGGTTGTAGAAATGGCGGATGTAGGCCGTGGTGGCGTCGTAAAGGCGCTGTTCGGCCGCGCCGAGGTCGAACTTCCAAGTGCGGGAATCCCGCGTGGGGTAGAGCCGCTTGCCGTCGAACCGCACCATTTCCTCCTTCACCCGGCGGATGAAATGACGCTGACGGGCATCCTGCGGATACGCGAGGAAGGCTTCCTCCGTGGAAAGGACATCCGGCTCCAGCAACCGCCAGAGGGCGTAGTAAGGATAATCCTGCCCCATGTGCGGCGTGGCCGTGAGCAACATCAGGTGCGCCGGTTGCCAAGGCAGGGTCCATTCGTCCTCCAGCGACGCGCCGGCCAGGGCTTCCGCCAGCCGGTAGCGGTCGGTCTTGCGGATGGTGAGGTCCGCGTTCCGGTTCGCCGAGAGCTTGTGGGCCTCGTCGAAGATAACGAGGTCGTAGCCAGCGACTTCTTCCTCGCCGAGCCGGCCGAACATCTTTTCGCCCGCGAGGGTGTCCAGGCTGATGATGACGAGGTCGCTGTCCGGGCCGATGAAGGGGTTGTCCCGCCGGGCGTCCGCTCCCGCCACGATGCGGAAGCGCAGATTGAAGAGGCGGCGCATTTCCCGCTCCCAGTTCCCGACCAGACCTGCGGGGGCGATGATGAGGATGCGCCGGATCAACCGGCGGGAAAGCATCTCCCGCAGGTATAGCCCGGCCATGATGGTCTTGCCCGCGCCGGCGTCGTCCGCGAGCAGGAACCGCAACCTGGGCTGCCCCAGCATGGCTTCGTAAACTGCAATGCGCTGGTGAGGCAGCGGGTCAATGAGGGAAAGCTCCGTGGCGAAAGCCGGATTGCTCTGGTGGCCGAAGGAAAGTCGCTCTGCCTCCACGACGGCGCCGACGACCTCCGGGGAGGCGCAGAAATCAAGGGACGGACGATCCTCCTGGTCGTTCGTGGAGACAGCCGTCGAGGTCTCCTGCACCCGGGGCGTCCCGAACAGGGAGGGTTGGACGCTGCCGTTTTCTGCCTCCAGCAACTGCCGCCAAGCCAAGGCGGTCGGCTTGGATTGGCCATTCTCCCAACGGTTGACGGATACGGCGGAGACCCCCAGCGAAGTGGCGAGTTGGGCTTGGGTATAGCCAAGCCGGACCCGCACCCGACGGACTCGGTCGGGGTAATCGGCAGGAATGGTCGCGGACGATCCTGCCCGGGTTCTAATGCCGGCTCTCATGCCGTGAAGGAATCAGCACGGATGATGATCGTCAACCAATTATCATGTGATAATTTCACCTACCTCCTCCCATTCTGTAACCTCACGTCGCCCCCCATTCTTTGGCAAACGGACTGGCCACCGAACAAGCCGCACGACGATGTCGCGAGTGACCGCACTCTGCGGCGTGTTGGGACCAAGAAGCTCACGGGTCTAGTCAGGCGGCGCGTAAGGTTTTGCGGACCTCCGGTCGCCTGCGGTCGTTTAAGGTGAACCGCTAGTTTTGCGGGCTGTGGAAGAGCGTGCCGGCCCGGCCGCTGCGGAGTTGCACATTCAAAGCTAAATCTGACAAAATATACGCCTATAATAATATTTTGTTGACATTGTCAGGAATGCCATGAAGCTGATGTCATGGCAGCCGATGGCGATTTGTTTCAAAAACGGGTAAGTTATGGGTGGGGCAAAGTTTACTCTGCCATCTGCGACGGGATGGCACCTGCCGAGCTTCCCGGTCTGCTCCTCAAGGCGCTGAGGAATATGTTGCGTGACGATCTGCGCACCCCGGCGCTGGGGGCTCTGATTGCCGCCGCGCACGAGCTTCTGTTAGACCACTCATGCGACCTGTTCCCGGAGGGTCGCTTGGCACAGGAGGCACAAATCCAGGCCCGCTTCGACGACATTGAGCGGGCTTACCTGGACTACGGCTCCTCGGAGTTGGCCCGCCGGGCGTGTCAGGCCGTTGTCAACGATTTGCTTGATCATCCCACCGCGGGTGGGCTTTCCCGGGATCAGGTCGCCACCGCTTGCTGCGAGCAATATTACGAGACGCTCTGCAACCGTTTCGGCTTCGACCCGATGCAGAGCGACGTGATGCACAAACGCGGTTTCAGCCGCGAACAGATGGAGGGTTTCCGGGCCGAGGCCCTCGCCGTCATCCGCGAAAAAGCCGTCAGTCTCCTGCGGCAAGTGGCCGGCTCCAAAACGGGGACGCCCCCGCGCCGCCGATCTGGGACCACGGGCGAGGCTGCCGCCATCGAGCACACGGCGCAGGGCCTGGAGGAAGCGTTGGCCACGTTGCCCTGACCCTCCATCGTTGCCATGAACACCGCTTTTACCCGGCCGGCCTACGAGTTCGCCTTCACGGACCCGTGGCGCGGCTTCTGCCGCCGCTGCCTGTCAGCGGGCAGCGACGCGTTGGACTTCCGCGAACAGGGCTACCGCTTTCCCCACGTTCGGCTTGCTTCCACCTTTACCCGATCTCTGCCGCCGCTGGTGGTGGACCTTCTTGACGTCGCCGTGGCCGTTTACCTGGCGGACCGTCTCGCCCTCCGTCGGCTGCCCGGTGTCAAGCACGGCGGCCAAGCCCATCCGCGCCGCGACCTCCACGTCCGTTTGCCGGTGTCAGATCCCGCGTTTTGGTCCGCGGGGGAGGTGGGCACGGTGCTCGGAGACACGTTGCACTTCCTGACGGGTGACGCATGGGAGTTCTCCTTCGAGCCGATCGTTCGAACGGAAATTCCAAGGGCGGACCAACAGGAATATCTCTTTGACCTGCCCCCGGACCGGCCACCCCGGGTCATGCTCTTCAGCGGCGGGCTGGATAGCTTCGCCGGTGCCGTCCACCAGCTTGAGGACGCCGAACACTTCCACGTCCTGGTCTCTGGGTCCACGCATCACCGCATGGCCGAACGGCAGCGGGCACAGACCGCCCGGCTTTTGGCCGGCCGCGACCACGTTGCACAACACCTCGTGGTCGCCCACGGATTGGTGGACAAACCCGACAACCTGCGGGGTGAAAGCAGCCAGCGCAGCCGGGGCTTCCTCCACGTCAGCCTGGGGGCGGCCACGGCACTTTTGCTGGAGGTCCAGGAACTGTCAGTTTACGAGAATGGCCTCGGCGCGCTGAACCTCCCCTTCGATGCCAGCCAGATCGGGTTGGAGACCAGCCGCGCCGTGCACCCCGGCTTCCTGCGGCTTATGGAGCGGCTCCTGGCACACGTCGGCGGGACGCCCTTCGCCATCCGCACACCTTTTTTGTTTCGGACCAAGGCCGAGACCCTACGACACCCCCGGATGCGGCACTTCGGCGCCGGTATCGCGGAGACGTTCTCCTGCGACCGCTTTCCCAACTACCACGAGCATTGCCCCCAGTGCGGCCAATGTCCGTCCTGCGTGCTGCGCCGACTGTCCTTGGAGGCAGCCGGCCTCGCTGACCTCGACCCGAGCCTTGGCTACAGCCACGACGTCAAAGACCCGTTCACCCCGCTGCGTCCCGCGGCGGCCTTCGTGCTGGACAAGTTCGACGCCCAAGCCCATCGCCTGCGTCATCTGCTCAGCGCCGAGCGCCCCTGGGCTGCCCTGAGCCGGGCCTACCCCGAGCTACGCGAGGTGCAGGTTGCCGTATGCCGGGACGGTGACCTTGCGCCCGGGGAGGTCGAGTTCAGCCTGCGGCGTCTCTTGGGCGAGCACGCAGACGAATGGCGGGCCTTTTCCGGTGCTCGCACGCTAACCCGGCACTTCCAGGCTGCGGCCTGACCGGTCGTCCCTTTCTTCCCCGTCCGCCATGCCAGACCAACCCCTCGCCTCAATCGACCCCAAGCTCCTGGGTGGCCGGCTACGCGACGCCCGCAAGGCCAGCGTCCGCACCCAGGAGGCCGCCGCCACCGAACTCGGGTACGCGCGCACCACCGTGGTGGCGATGGAGGAGGGCGAACGCCGCGTTACC
>CAXTFX010000044.1:0-15561 GCA_964243185.1 uncultured Chthoniobacterales bacterium | reverse complement strand
TCCGTTCGTCACTCGCTCCTTGGTTATTCCTTCGTCATTCGTCGTTTCTCTGGTTATTCTCGCACCGGTCCACTTCTGTAAATTTATGGCAGGCAAACTCGCTCTCGGCCGCGGTCTCGGTGCGCTCATCCAACGGCCCCCCGGCGGTCCCGCGACGGGCGATGGCAGCGGCGGTCACCCGGCAACCACCCCGAACCAGTCGTCCGCCCTCCACCAGACCGCGCCGGGCGAGCGCGTGCAGACCGTGAACGTCGAGGACATCCTCCCCAGCCCCCTCCAGCCGCGCCGCGAGTTCAAGGCGGACGCCCTCAACGAGCTTGTCGAGAGCATCCGCGAACGCGGCATCATCCAGCCGCTCATCGTCCGGTGGGTCAACGGCCGCTACGAGCTGATCGCCGGCGAACGCCGCTGGCGGGCTGCCCGGCAGATCGGGCTGGCGCAGGCGCCGGTGATCGTCCGCGAGGCCTCTGACCAGCAGGTGCTCGAACTCGCGCTGATCGAGAACCTCCAGCGTGCCGACCTCAACATCCTGGAAGAAGCCCGCGCCTACTCCCGGTTGGCCGGCGACTTCGGCCTGCGGCAGGAGGACATCGGCAAAAAGGTCGGCAAGAGCCGCGCCGCCGTGGCCAACGCCATGCGCCTGCTGGACCTCGACGACCAGGTTCAGGAATGGCTCGTCCAGGACCGGCTCTCCGTCGGTCACGCCAAGGTGCTCCTCGCGGTGAAGAGCCACGACGAGCAACGGGCGTTGGCCGAACACCTCATCCGCCAGGGCGCCACCGTGCGCGCCGCCGAGAAGCTGGTCGCCGAACACCTTGCCCGGGCCAACGCCACCGTGGACGGCTTCGCCCCCGCCCCGGCCACCGGCCCCGGCAGCCGGCGCGCGGAAAATCAGCTCCCGCCCGCCTGGCGTCACGTCGAGAACCGCATCCGCGAACGGCTGCAAACCCACGTTGCCCTGCGCCAGAGCAACGCCCAGAATGGTAAGGGCAGCATCGAGATCGAGTTCTACGGCCAGGACGATTTGCAGCGCATCCTCGGGGCGTTGGGGATGGTGGACAACGGGGCGGAGGGCTGATCCCCGCGCCGGGAGGGACCCGCTCTGCCTTCGGCCATTTGCCTGCGGATACCTTCAGTTCCGCTTCGCTCCGGTCGTCGGGTCCGCGTCTTTCGACTGCGACGCCGGTTGCGAACACCCAGACCCGACGGGCGGGTCCCTCCCGATGCGCTTGACCGGGCTTGAGGCCACGGCGGTCCCGCCAGGCTGACGGTGAACCCTGCCGCCGTCCCCGTTTAGAGTTTGCCGGCGTTGACTTTGATCAAGGCAGCCCGGGCGCCCTCGTCATAAAAAGTCCGCAGCCAACCGCTGACCTGCCCGACGAAAGCGGGATCAGTTGCCAACTCCTCGCTGAACACCTCCCGCATCGCCAGCAGCGGGCTGGGATCCTTGCCGCCGGCTTGCGCCCGTTCGCGGAGCTTGGCTTCCATCGGATCAATGATCGGCATCGTCTTCCCCTGGTCGTCAGTTCCCTGGAGGTAGCGAAACCAGCTCGCCACCGTGAAGCACAAGCGGTCTATCGGGCCACCGCGCCCAAGTTGTTCGACCACGGAAGGCAGGACAAACTTCGGGATGCGGGCGGAGCCTTCTGTGCCGATGCGGGAAAGCTGGTCTCGGATGGCTGGGTTGGCGAACCGCTCGATCAAAGTGCGCTTATAATCGGTGAGGTCAATGCCGGCCGGTTGGGTCAGCAGCGGGGTCACCTCGACATCCATCATCGCCTCCACCACCTTCCTGATGTCCGGGTCGGTCATGGTTTCATGGGCGAAGTTGAGACCGAGCAGCATCCCGTTGTAGCAGAGCGCTTGGTGGCTGGCGTTGAGCAGCCGCAGCTTCATCTTCTCGTAGGGCAGCACGTCGGAGGTCATCTGCGCCCCGACCTGTTCCCAAGCTGGACGGCCCTGGGTAAAATGGTCCTCGATCACCCACTGCTTGAAACTTTCGGTCGTCACTGGCCAGACGTCGTCAACGCCGAAACGCTCGCGCACCATCTCCCGGTGCTCATCCGTGGTGGCCGGGGTGATCCGGTCCACCATGCTGTTCGGGAAGGCGACGTTCTCCGCCATCCAGTTCCGCAGCGCCGGGTCACGCAACTCGGCGAACGCCAGGAGCATCTTTTTCGCCACGTCCCCGTTGCTCTGAATGTTATCGCAAGACATCAGAGTGAACGGCGGCAACCCCCGCTGGCGACGGCGGTCCATCGCTTCCAACAGGTAGCCGAAGGAGCACGCCGGCTCATGCGGGTTGGCGAGGTCCCGCTGGATGTCAGGATGGTGCTCGTCAAACTCGCCGGTGCCCTGGTGAACGTAGTAACCGCCCTCCGTGATGGTGAGAGACAGGATGCGGCAATCCGGGTCAGCCATCCGTTCCAGCACCCCCTGGGGGTCTTCCGGGGCGAACCGAAAATCCGCGATGGCGCCGATCACCCGGGCATGGTCGCCCGCTAAGTCCCGCTCCACCACCGTGTAAAGACAATCCTGGGCACGCATGGCGTCCCGGATGCGGGCGTCGTGCGGCAGCAGGCCGATCCCGCAGTAGCCCCAGTTCGAGTTCCCCGCCCCCAGGAGGTCATCCGTGTAAACCGCCTGGTGGGCACGGTGAAAACCGCCCACCCCGACGTGAACCATCCTCGGCACGATCTTGGCACGGTCGTAAACGGGAACTTGAACGTCGGCGGGAAGGTTGTGGAGGGTGGAATGAGATAGCTTTGTTGGCATGGCGACAGGGAGAGGGCGACCAACGCGGATTTACCCGGGCCGGCGGTTCCGCGTGACGCCGTGCCTTACCGAACAACCGCTTCGGTGTCTGGATCGAATAGGACGGCCTTGTTGAGGTTGAGATGCACGCTGGCCGAGTCGCCGCGGCGGAAGATTTTCTCCCCCTGAACGCGGGCGATGAGATGGCCGTCGCCGGCCCGAAGGTAAACTAGTGACTCCGAGCCCATCGGTTCAGCGATCTCTACGTTGGAAGTCAACGGCACGTGCGCCGCGTCGCTCGCCGTGTCGCTGAGGTGCTCAGGGCGAATTCCGAAAACGATGGGCTTGTCAACGTAGCGACTGGCTAGCGTGGCAATATTGCCCTGCAACGGGATGGTCAGAGGATCAGCCTTCGCAGTTTGAACAAACGTTAAGCCCCTGTCGCCGCGCTGCACGGTGCCCCGAAACAAGTTCATGGGGGGGCTGCCGATGAAACCAGCGACGAACAGATTTTCCGGTTGACGATAAAGCGTCAACGGATCGGCCGTCTGCATGATGTTGCCATCTTTCATGACGCAGATGCGGTCTCCCATCGTCATGGCTTCAACTTGATCGTGGGTGACGTAGATCATGGTGGCGTCCAACTCGCCGTGCAGCCGGGAAATCTCCGTCCGCATCTGCACGCGCATCTTGGCGTCCAGGTTGGAGAGCGGCTCGTCGAAGAGGAACACCTTGGGCTGGCGCACGATGGCCCGGCCCAGGGCGACGCGCTGGCGCTGGCCGCCGGAGAGCGCCTGGGGTTTGCGTGCCAGCATCTTATCCAGACCCAACGTCGTCGCGGCGCGGGAGACGGAATCCTGGATGAAACTCTTCTCCTTCTTCGCCAACTTCAGCCCAAAGGCCATGTTGTTGAAGATGGTCATGTGCGGATACAGGGCGTAGTTCTGAAACACCATCGCGATACCCCGGTCCTTCGGCTTAACTTGGTTCACCACTTGGCCGCCGATTTCGACGGTGCCGCTGGTGATCTTTTCCAGGCCCGCGACCATCCGCAACGTGGTGGATTTCCCGCAACCAGAAGGGCCGACGAGAACCATGAATTCGCCGTCATTGATGTGTAGATCAATATTCTTGACGGCCGTAAAGGTCGGCTTGCCCTGGTCATCCACATAGGTCTTGACCAGATTTTGGATGTTCACGGAACGGTCACTCATACGTTGGGGGGAGAGGTGGACGGGAATGTTACTTGACGGCACCAAAGGTGAGGCCGCTGACCAGTTGCTTCTGTGAAAGCCAACCCATTACCATGATGGGTGCCACCGCCAACAACGAGGCGGCGGAGAGTTTCGCCCAGAACAGGCCTTCCGGGCTGGTGTAGGAGGTCATGAACATAGTCAACGGCGCGGCGTGGGCGCTGGTGAGGTTGATGCTCCAGAAAGCCTCGTTCCAGGAGAGGATAATGAGCAACAGCGCCGTGGAGGAGATACCGGGCAGGGACATGGGCGCAAGCACGTCGCGCAACTCGTTGCCGAGGTTGGCGCCGTCCACCCGTGCCGCTTCGAGGATGGCGGCCGGCACCTCGCAGAAGTAGGTGAAAGTCATCCATACTGCAATCGGTAGGTTCAGCAGCGTGTAAATGATGATCAAACCCCACACAGAATCCAGCAGGTGGGCCGCGCTAAAGAGCAAATAGATTGGGAGGAGCACACCCACGGCTGGCATCATCTTAGTGGACATCATCCACACCAAGGTGGACGCGGTTTTTGGCGTGGGGAAAAACGCCATGCGGTAAGCCGCCGGAATGGCGATGGCGAAGCAGAGCAAGGTTGAACCCAGCGACACGTAGATGGAGTTCAATGCGAAGGCGGCGTAGTTGCTCCGGGCGAAAACCTCACGGAACGACTCCAGCGTTGGCACGAAAAACAGGCTGAAAGAAAGAGCCTGCTGCTCAGTCTTGAAGGCCGTCACGGCCATGAAAAAAATCGGCAGGAAGATCACGATGGCGACAAGCCACCCCACGATGCCGATGATCCAGGTTTTGAGTCGGGAGTCTTCCACTTTTTAGTGTGTGGCTTTGAGGTTTTGCGAGAGGATGCGAACCAGGAAGAACGCAACGATGTTCGCCAGGATAACCGCCAACAAACCACCGGCCGAGGCGGTTCCAATGTCGGATTGCCCGATACCGAGGAGATACACGAGGTAAGCCAGATTGGTCGTCAAGTTTCCCGGCCCCCCCTGGGTGGTGGTGTAGATTTCCGCGAAAATCGAGAGCAAGAAGATGGTTTCGATCATGACCACTACTCCAATGGCCCGCTTCAGGTGGGGGACCGTGATGTGGAAGAACAACTGCGATCCGCTGGCACCGTCAATCGAGGCGGCCTCCCGTTGCTCGTAGTCCAAGGATTTGATGGAGGTAAACAGGATGAGAAAGGCGAAGGGCATCCACTCCCAGGAGACGATGATGATGACGGAGAGCATGGGATGAACCCCGAGCCAATCAATCGTGGGCTGCCCGATGGAAGCCAAGCCAATCGCGATCAAGCCATATACCGGGTGCATGATCATGTTCTTCCAAACCAGGGCACTGACTGTTGGCATGACGAAAAACGGGGCGATCACGAGCAGCGTAGCCACGTTGCGACCAAAGAACCGATGATCGTAGAGCACGGCCAAAAGCGTGCCGACGCCGACCGTAATCAGCAGCACGGAGCCCATCAGAACCACGGTGTTCCAGATGGCGGGAAAGAATGAAGGGTCCTCCCAGAGGAATTTGTAGTTGTCCAGCCCGGCGAACCCCTTGAGGTCCGGGTTCATCAAGCTGTAACGGATGAACGAAAAGTAGATCGTCATTCCCAGCGGGACGATCATCCACAAGAACAGCGAGCCGACGGCCGGCCATTGGAGGAACCGCAACGCGCGGTCGGAATCCTCCACCGCGGGCGGCATATCAACGTCCGGGTGCGTCGCTTTGACGGTTCCCGCCGGGGTTTGGATCGCTGCGCTCATGGGGGGAAGAGGAAAATTGTCCCGGCCGCGCGGATGGTTCTTCGGCCGCGCGGCCGGGGAGCAGTCGTGTAATGGAAGGTGCGGGCTACTTCTGGTAGCCGGCCTGCTTGACGGCGCGGTCCGCCGCCGCCTGCGAGGCTTTCAGGGCCTGATCCACGGAGGTGTTTCCGGCGAGGGCACCGGCGATGTTCTGGCCGACCACCGTGCCGAAGGACTGAAACTCGGGGATGCCCACGAACTGGATGCCGGTGTAAGGCACGGGCCGGATGGCCGGGTTCGTCGGGTCCGCCGCCTGCATGGCTGCGAGCGTCACCTTGGCGAAGGGGGCTGCCTTCAGGTAATCCGGGTTTTCGTAGAGAGACTTACGGGTCCCCGGGGGCACTTCTGCCCAGCTTTTGTCTTCGGCGACCAGCTTGACGTATTCCTTGGAGGAAGCCCACTCCGCGAACTTCTGCGCGCCCTCCGCCGACTTGGACCCCTTCGGAATCGCGAAGGCCCACGACCACAGCCAGTTGGCCCCGTTAGGAGTTGACTCGATAGGCGCGCGGGCAAAGGCTACCTTGTCAGACACCTGGGATTGGGTCTTGTCGAAAAGCGGACCCGCACCCGAGGTTGCGTCAATCCACATGGCCGCCTTGCCGCTGGCGAACAGGGTGAGATTCTCGTTGAACCCGTTCGCCGTCGCCCCCGGAGGACCGTCTTTCTTCATCAGGTCAACGTAGAAGTTGATGGCTTTCTTCCACTCGGGGGAATCCACCGTGGCCTTCCAGGACTTGTCGAACCAAGTGGCGCCAAACGTGTTGATCAAGGTGCCGAGGAAGGCCATATTTTCTCCCCAGCCGGGTTTGCCGCGTAGGGTGATGCCGTAAATGCCCTTGCTCTTGTCGGTCAACGCATCGGCAAATTTCTTGATGTCATCGTATTTCGGCTGGTCGGGCATGGTCAGACCCTTGGCGTCGAACAGGTCCTTGCGATACATCACCATGCAGCTTTCGGCGTTGAAAGGCAGCGCGTAGAGTTTACCCTCGTAGGAGAGGCCATTCCGGACGGACTTGAAAACGTCCTCCAGGTCGTAGGACGCGGAAACGTTGGTGATTTCTTTGAGCAACCCGCGCTTGGCGAAGATGGGCGCCTCGTAGAGGCCCAGAAACACCAAGTCGAACTGACCACTGCCGGTGGTGATGTCGGTGGTCACGCGCTGGCGCAGGATGTTCTCCTCGACGACCACCCAGTTCAGTTTGACGTCTGGGTTGGCGGATTCGAACTTCGCGGACAGCTTTTTCAGCTCGATCATGTCCGGGTTGTTTACCGTCGCGATCGTTACGGTTTTCTGTTGGGCGAGCGCGCTTTGAACGGCACACAGGCTGGCTGCCACTAGGCAGAGGGAGGTGAGGTGCTTAATCATTTTTTGGGATCATTTCCCCAGGTAGGCACGCCTGTCAGCGTCTGCTCCGAAAATGCTCGGAGAGACAGCAGTGGGAGTAGCCGGGGGGAGGCTTGTTAGGTTAACGACTCCGGAATGGATGCGTTACTACTGAGTATCAGACTTTTTTCGATTTTGTGGAAGCGTTTGTGTGCATAAAATAACATTTTTATTGGCGCCGACGTGTTTTCGACGGCTTCTCACGTCATGACGATGCAAACCTTGCCGCACTGTCCCCCGCTGGCGGTGCGGTAGGCGGCGTCCGCCTCCGGTAGCGTAAATCGGTGAGTCACAATGGCTTCCGGTCGCAATTTCCAGCGGACGAGGTTCTCGACCAGGTCCTCCATGTGCTTGATGCTCGTCACCCAGGACCCGTGGAGGGTGACCTGCTTGTGGATCAGGGTTTGGCTCACGTCGAAGTCCACCCGGTTGCCCTCACCGACGAAGGCTACCCGTCCCCAGCGGCGCACGGCCTCCAGCGTCAAGACGCGCGCGGCCCCGTTGCCGGAGCAATCCAAGCAGGTCTCGCAGCCTTGGCCGTTCGTCAGCGCGCGCACCCGCGCGAGGGCGTCCGCGTCGAACGGCACCGCGTGATGCACCGCGCCAAAGCCTTGCGCCATTTCCAAACGGGCGGGCGTCACGTCCAAGCCGATCACCGTGCGCACGCCCATCGCCTGCGCGAGGAGACCCGCCGCCAACCCGACGGGACCCAAGCCCGTGATGAGCAGGCGGTCGCGGCCGGAAACATCCAGTCGCAGGAGCGCCTCATACACGGTGCCGAAGCCGCAGGCGACCAGCGCGCCATCCACGTAGGAAAGCGGCTCCGGCAGCAGGATGCACGTGTTCTCCTCCGCCAACATAAAGTCCGCGTGCCCGCCGTCGCGCTGCCAACCGTGGGCGGCGCGGTGCGGCGAGGTGCAGGAGATCATGTAGCCCTCGTGGCAATCGTTGCAGCAGCCGCACCCGCTGATGTGGTAAACGACCACGCGGTCCCCCACCCGGAAGCGCCGGCAGCCCGGGCCGACGCGGACGATCTCGCCGCAGGGCTCGTGTCCGCCGATTACCCCCTGGTAGCCTTCCGGGCCGTGCCCGAGGTGTTCCCGGTAGATCGCCCGGATGTCGCTGCCGCAGATAGACGACGCCCGCATTCGGATCAACACCTGCCCCGGCCCGGGCACTGGCACGGGAAACTCACGCAGATCCACGCGGGAGCCCCCGGGCAGGAGAACGCCGCGCATGGTGGCGGGGATATCTGGTTCGACGGCGGCAGTCATCCGGGTAGTGAGAAGTCACTCCTTCGTGGCCCCCATCGTAAGGCCGGCGATGAAGTGACGTTGCATGAGGAAGAACATCAACACCGGCGGCACGGCGGCAATGATCGAGCCAGCGGAAACCAACTGCCACGCGGCCGTCCACATTCCCTGGAGCGACTGCAACGCCGCCGTCACGGGCCGGACCTCGTCGCTCTGCACCAGGACCAGCGACCAGAAGAAGTCGTTCCACACGAAGGTGAACACCAGCACGGCCAACGCCGCGGTCGCCGGGCGCACCAGGGGCAGGACGATGCGCCAGAACACCTGAAATTCCCCGGCGCCCTCAATCGTCGCCGCCTCGAACAAACTCGTCGGCAACGCCCGGATAAAGTTACGCATGAACAAGGTGCAGAACCCGGCCTGAAACGCGGTGTGGAAGAGGATCAACCCCCAGATGGAGTCGCCGACGTGGAAAACGTTGATCGTCAGGTTCCGCACGGGGATCATGAGGATCTGGAACGGGATGAAGTTGCCCGCGATGAACAGAGCCAGCAGCAGCGTGCTGCCGCGGAACCGGAAACGGGCCAGCGCGTAACCGGAGAGCAAGGAAATTGTCAGGGCCCCAACGACCGTCGGGACGGTCACGCACAGGCTGTTGAAGAGAAACCGGGCCATCGGCGTATCCCGGAACACGCCCAGGTAGTTCTCCGTGAGTTGCCACTGCGTCGGCCAGCCCCAGAAATTGCCGGCGTTGATGTCCCGCAACGTTCGCACGGAAGTCAGCATCACCGCCAGCAGCGGCAGGAGCCAAATAAACAGGGCCACCGGCACCGCCACCCGGTAGGTGACCCGCCACGGAAAAGGGGCGCGTGCGATGGGCGTGGGGAACATAAGCAGGTCAGGCCCGGTTCAATTCCCTCCGCAGCATGTAATAGAGGAAGAACGAAATGTAGAGGAGCATGATGAAGAACAGCACCGTGGCGATCGCGGCGCCGTAGCCCATGCGGAAGGAGAAAAACGCCTGCTCATACATGTAGTAGGCCAGGACGGTGGAGCGATTGTAGGGGCCGCCGTTGGTCATGATGGCCACGAGGTCAAAGGAGCGTAGCGCCCCGATGACCGTCACGACCAAGGCCAGGAAGCTGGCCGGGCGCAACTGGGGCAGGACCACGTGCCAGAACATGGTCCAACCCTTCGCGCCGTCCATGCTGCCAGCCTCGATGAGTTGCGGGTCCACGTTGTTCAAACCCGTCAGGTAGAGCACCATGCAGTAGGCGATCTGCGGCCACAGCCCGGCCAGGACGATGAAGACGGTCACCCACTGTTCGTTCTGCAACGGGTTGACCGCCGCGAAACCCAAGCCCGTGAGGACCCGGTTGAGCAGGCCGAAATCCGGGTGGTAAAACCAGGAGAACACCAGCCCGACGACGACCTGCGAGAGCACGAACGGAAAGAAGAATAGCGACTTGACCAGCCGCATCCCGGTCATGGTCTGGTTGAGGAACAGGGCCAGCGCTAGCCCGAGGCCGGGCGCGAGCATGTAGAGCGCCAGCCAGATGGCGTTGTTTTTCAGGGCGACGAGGAACACCGGGTCAGCGAATAGCTCCCGGTAGTTCCCCAGCCCGACGAACGTCTTCTGCCCCAATCCGTCCCAATCCTGGAAGGAGAGCAGGATGCTGTCAACGGCCGGGTAGAGCACGTAAACGCTGAAGGCCAACAGCGCCGGCGCAAGGAAGAACAATGGCGTCAACCGCTGCCGCCACGGCACGCCCGGCGCGTGGACCGTCCCCCGCGCCGGGGCGGCGATGGGCGCATCGTCACCCGCCAAGTCCACGGGCGGCGTCACGGCGGGGGTTTCGAGCGAGGCCATGAGGGGGGGTGGTTTGGGCTGAGGTGGATGGCGACCTCCGGGCGCCATTGCTGCGGCGGAGCCGACCGGGATTTTCAAGCCGCGGACGCGGCATCCAACGGCGCACGGAGATCGCCATCCACCTGGGAGGGTCAATTCTTCGCGGTCGCGGAGGTCTTGAAGATGCGGACGCGCGCTTTGTCGAGTTCCGCCAAGACGGCGTCCGTGCGGTCCGGGTGGAGCATGAACTCCTGGAAGCTCTTCATGCCGATGGTGGCGAAGTCCTCGGAGGTGTCGCGGTCAAAGAACTGCGCTTGGCCGGCGGAGGAGGATAGCGACTGGAAGCCAGCCTGAAGGAACGGGTCATCCTTCACGCCCGCCGCCGAGTTGGGCGGGATCTGCACCAGGGCGTCGTTGATGATCTTCTGCACGTCGGGCCGGGCCATGAAGGCCATGAACTTCATCGCGTCCGCCTTGTTCTTGGCTTTCGTCGGGATGTGAACGGTGTCCGTGGGCGCATCCTCGAAGCGCGGCAGACCCGGGGTGATCTCCGGGAAGGGGAAGAACCCAATTTTGTCCTTCAACTCGGGCGGGAAGTTCGGGACGATGAAATTGCCGATGAGATACATCGCCGCCTTGCCTTGGTAGAGAAACGCTTGTCCCTCCTGCCAGGTGGAGCTGGCGTGCGTGGGCAGGTAGTAGCCGGGCTTGATCATGTCGTCCCACCGGGCGAAGACGGCTTTCACGCGCGGGTCGGTGTAGGGGACCTTGCCCGAGAGCAGCTCGCGGTGGAAATCCAACCCGTTGACGCGCAGGTCCAGGTAGTCGAACCACCCGGCTGCGGGCCAGAGCTGCTTGGTGCCAATGGTAACCGGGATGATGTTGGCCGCCTTGAGCTTGGCGCAGGCGTCCAGGTATTCCGCCCAGGTCTTCGGCGGCTCGTTGACGCCGACTTGCTGGAAGAGGTCCTTGCGGTAGAAGAACCCCCACGGGTAATACGAATACGGAACGCCGTATTGCTTGTCCCGGATGGTCACGGAACCGACGGTCGAGCCGAGTTTCTGCTTTACCTCCGGTGTGAAGACCGGGGAGATGTCTTCGAGGAGTTTCAGCTCCACGAACTGCTGCATCCGGATGCCGGAATACCAGAAGACCACGTCCGGCGAGGCGCTGGAGAGCCAGTTGCGGATGGAGGTCTTGTAGCTCTCGTGGTCGAAGGTGTTGACCTTCAGGTCCACGTCGGGGTTCTCCTTGCGGAACAGCGCGGTGAGTTCCTCCATCGCCTTGCGCGGGGCGGGGTCGGACTGGTCGTTGTTGACGACCAAGGTGGCCGCGGACAGGGCGTTGGTGAACGTGAGGGCAATACCCATCGCCGCCAGCAGGGAGCCTGGTAACGGCTTCGCGGGGCGCAGGATTGGACGTGGGCACGCGGGAGCAACGGCTCCGCGGGAGCGGGAGAGCAATTTCATGTTTGGGGGGAGCGGCACGTCCGTTCCCGGGGAGGGAAAAGCGGCAGCCGGACTTTGATAGTTTAGGGGCGAAAGGCTGTAAACAGAAAATCGTCAGGTAGTGGCACAGTTTGGAAAAATCGGCGGCGAGGGTCCTGCGGGCTAACCCTAGCCCGCCGCCGTTGGCGCTTTCGACGCGCCCTCCCCGCGGCGGCCTAGGGATAGGCCGCCCTACCCTCGCCGCCAGCCAAATTGAGCCGCTGCCAATCGTCGAAGGTGGTCCTTGTAAGGGGGGATTGGGTCACGCCGGGTCTGGCCCCGCCGCGTTGACGCGACGGAGATTTATTCTGAACCCCCCGCGAAACGGCGCGCCTCCCCCGCGGAGGTCGCCAAGAGAGCGCGCCGGGCAACGGGGCGGGCCGTGGCCAGGTCGGTTTCGCCCACGGTTCGCCGCGTCGTCGCGACCGCCCCGGGGCCGACGCTCAACTCGCGCACGCCGAGGCCGAGGAACACCCGGGCCGCCAGCGGGTCCGCCGCCGCCTCGCCGCAGACGCCGACCCACTTCCCGCCGCCCGCCCGCTCGGCCGCGCGCACCACCCCGGCGATCAGCCGCAGCACGGCCGGGTGCAGGGCGTCGGCGAACGCCGTCAACGCCGGGTGGTTGCGCTCGGCGGCCAGGGTGTATTGGGTCAGGTCGTTGGTGCCGACGCTGAAGAAATCCACCTCCGCGGCCAGGGCCCGGGCGTTCAGGGCGGCGGCGGGCACTTCCACCATGATGCCCGTTTCCAGCGGCCAGGCGTGCGGGACGCCCTCCCGGGTGAGGGTTTCATGCGCCTCCCCCAGCAGGGCGCGGGCGCGGCGGACCTCGTCCACGTCCGTCACCATCGGGAACATGACCCGGAAGCGGTTGGCCGCCGCGGCGCGCAGGATCGCCCGGAGCTGGGTGAGGAAGAGCTCCCGCCGGCGCAGGGTCAACCGCAGGCCGCGCACGCCCAGGAACGGGTTGGCCTCGGGCGCCCCCCCGGCGAGGTAGGCCAGGGGCTTGTCGCCGCCCACGTCCAGGGTGCGCACCGTGACCGGGGCGCCGGCCGGCAGGGCGGCGGCGATGGCGCGGAGGGCCTCCACCTGCTCGTCTTCGGTCGGGGCGACGGCCCGCTCGAGGTAGAGGAACTCCGTGCGGAGCAGGCCGATGGCCTCCGCCCCGGCCCGCGCGGCCCGGTGCGCGTCGGCGACGTTGCCCACGTTCGCGGCCAGTTCGACGCGCCGGCCGTCGCGCGTTTGCACCGGGGGAAGCACCACGGGCGCGGCGGCGGGCTCGGGAGCGTGCCCGGGGGTGGTCCCCGCACGCCCGGTCAGTTCGCGCCGGGACGCCTCGTCCAAGCGGGTCCAGACCTCGCCGGTCGCGCCGTCCAGCGCCACCTCCCCGCCGTCCTCCAGGCCGGCGGCGCGCAACTGGCCGGGAGCGATGCCGTCCACCACCGGCACGCCCGCGGCCCGCAGCAGCACGGCGGCGTGGCTGGTCGGCCCCAGGCTTTCCGCGATGACGCCGAGCACGCTGCCGGGCCGCAGCGCGGCGACCTCGCTGGGCAGCAGCGTGGGGGCGGCGAGAACCGCCGGCCGCCCCGCGGGCAGGTCCAACCGCGCGGCCGTGACGACGCCGAGCTGCCGCAACCCCTGCCCGGCGAGGTCTTCCACGTCCCGCGCCCGCTCGCGCAGGAAGGGGTTATCCAGGCCCCGGTAAACGTCCGCCACCGCCTGACACGCCCCCTGCCAGGCACGGGCGGCGTCCCGGCCGTCGCGCTCGATGCCGGCGACGGCGCGGGCGAGCAGGTCGGGGTCGGCGGCGAGGAGCGCTTGGGCCTCAAGGATGGCGGCGTTCTCCGAGCCGAACCGCTCCGTCTGCGCGGCGGCGCCCGCGGCGAGCTCCCGCTGGACGGCGGCGAGGGCGTCGTGCAGCCGGGCAACCTCTGTGGCCGGCACCGGCGGGCGGACCGGGACAGGTAGCGCGGGCGCGTCGCCGACGGGAAAGAACACCGGCCCGAGCGCCACGCCGGGGCTGAGGGGCAGGCCGCGGAGGAGGCCGCCCGCGCCGCCGGTGGTGGCCTGGCCGGGCGAAGGGGCGACCGCAGGCGCGGGGCGCGGGGAGGAACGATCCCTAGCCGCGTCGGGCTCCTCGCCGAAGTGGTTCGCGTGCAGGGCCCCGAAGGCCCGCAGGGCGGCCCCGGCGGCGGGACCGCGCGCGGAGACCCGGATCGTGTCACCCGCGCGCACGTCCAAGCAGTTGAGGGCGACGAGGCTGCGGGTCGGGGCGGGCGCGCCGCCGGTGCGTAGGTTTTCGATCTCGACGACGGTGTCGGTAAACGGCGCCAGGGTTTGCACGATGCGCGCCGCCGGGCGGGCGTGGAGGCCGTGGGCGTTTTCCACCCGCCAGGTCTCCACGGCGTCGGGCGGGGAACGGTCCGCCGCGGCGGGGGTCACGGTTTCCGGGGTGTTAGCCTCTGTCCCCAGGTGCTCACGCTTGGGCCGCAACGATTCTTCCGCCTCGGTGCGAACCGTTTCCAGGGTGGCGCCGATGCCGATCTGCGCCGCGGCGGCCAGCGCGCCCTCCACCAGCGGCGCGGCGCAGAGGGCGACGCGCGGGCGCAGGGTTTCGTCCAACAGGTCGAGCGCCAGCTCGGCGCTGAGTAACGCGCTGCCGAGGTCGAGCAGGACCAGGACGCCGTCCGGGGACATGACCTCCTCGGCGGCGGCGAGGATGGCCGTGGCGTCGGTGCCGAGTTCCCCGCCGTCCTCCCCGGCGCCAGCGGCGACGGCGATGGGCAACGGGGTGCCATTCCCGCCGCCCGCCACCTGGAGCGCCATCACGCGGAGGGCGTTCGCCAGGGGGCGGGAGTGGGAGACGAGGACCAAGCCGACCATAACGGGAGCGGGCTCCGCCTACGCGCCAACGGCTTCCGCGGTGTCGGCCAGGGCTTCCAACCACAGGCGGCTGCTCTCCGCGCCGGGGTCGCGGTGGCCGGCGCTGCGTTCGCCGAGGTAGGAGGCGCGGCCCTTGCGGGCAACGAGCGGCTCCGTCGCCAGGGCACCCGCGGCGGCGGCCTCGGCCGCGGCGCGCAGGGCGGGTGCCAACTCGTGGCCGGCGTTCAGGGCGTCCACGGCGGGAAACAGGGCGTCGAGCATCGTCTTGTCCCCGGGCGCCGCCTTGCCGCGGGCCTGCACGGCGCGGACGCCGGCCTCGAAAGCGGTTTTCCAATCGTCCAGGGTCAGCTCCGCCTTACCCGTCGCGGCCTTGCCGGCTTCGAGGAAGAACGAACCCAGCAGCGGGCCGCTCGCGCCACCGACGGTGCCGATCAGGGTCACCGCCACACCCTTGAACAGCGCGCCGACGTCGGGGCCACCGCCGGGCGGCAGCTTGGCGACAACGGCCGCAAAGCCGCGCGAGACGTTCTCACCGTGGTCGCCGTCGCCGATGTCGGCGTCGAGTTGCGTGAGCCGGGCGCGGTGTTCGGTGAAAACGGCGGCGGTACGCCCGAGCCAGGCGGCAAGGAGCGCAGGGGTGAGGGTGTTGTGCACGGGATCGGTGGATTGTTCGGGTGGACAACGCGCTCCGCCGCGCCGTCCACCCGAATTATTACGCGCCCCAGCGCAGGCCGGGGGTGACGACGGGCGCGTCCCAGAACTGCGTCATTTGCGCGTCCAGCTTCAGGACCGTGACGGAGGCACCGGCCATTTCCAGGCTGGTGACGTAGGGGCCGACGAGGCGGCGCGTGACCCGCAAGCCGTGGGCCTGGACGATCTCCACGGCCTTACGGTAGAGCACGTAAAGCT
>CAXTFX010000043.1:0-15562 GCA_964243185.1 uncultured Chthoniobacterales bacterium | reverse complement strand
CGTCCACTGCTGGTCTACGCCGCCGCGGATGCCGGCGGGGTAAGCGATCACGGCGTTGGCATAGACGGCGCGCAGGTCCACGCCGGAGAGCCCCTCCATGATCTCGTGCGTCAGCCGGGTCGCCGCGTCCAGGGCGATGCGGAGGGTTCCCTCGTCCGTCACGCCCGCCCCGTCGGCGTTGGAAACGGCTTGACCCAGGGCGGCGGCGCGTTCCTCGACCTGGTGGCGGGCGCCGTGGACGATCACCACCTTGATGTTCAGCGAGCGCAGGACGGCGAGGTCCAGCAGGATGTTGTGGAAGTTTTCCGAGGCGACGACCTCCCCGTCCACCGCGATGACGAACACTTTGTCCCGGAACCGGGGGATGTATTGGAGAATGCCGCGAAGATCAGAAACCTGCATCGAAGTGGGAAGTCGGAAGGCGGAAGTAGGAACTCGGAAGTGGGAAGTAAAGGCTCGCAGTCTGGACGCGCTCCCCGTTTAATTCTACCTCCCACTTCCGCGTTCCCGCTTCCCACATTCCCATGACCAAACCCGAGATCATCGAGCGCATCCTCCATCCCGGGATCGTCGCGGTCATCCGCGTGGACTCCGCCGCCGCGCTGCTGCCCATCTGCGAGGCGCTGCTGGCCGGCGGGGTCACGGGACTGGAGATCACCATGACCTCGCCGGACGCGCTGGCAACCATCGCGGAAGCCAGCCGGCGGTTCGCGGACCGCGGGGCGCTGGTCGGCGTCGGCTCGGTGCTGGACCCGGAAACGTGCCGGGCGGCCGTCCTCGCCGGGGCGCAGTTCGTCGTCACGCCCGTGTGCCGGCCGGAGGTCGTCCAGATGGCGTTGCGCTACGGCAAACCCGTCGCCTGCGGGGCCTACACGCCGACCGAGGCGCTGACGGCGCCGAGGCCGGGGCGGACTTCATCAAGCTGTTCCCGGCGGACGGCCTGGGGCCGAGATACATCCAGAACCTGCTCGCCCCGTTGCCGATGTTGTGGATCATCTCGACCGGCGGGGTGACGGTGGAAACGGCCGGGGACTTCCTCCGGGCCGGCTGCGCGGCGCTCGCGGCGGGGAGCAGCCTGGTGGCGAAGGAGTTCGTGAAACACGGCGATTGGGACGGGCTGACGGAGCGGGCGAAGGCGTTCGTGGCGTCGGTGGCGAAGGCGCGGACGTAGGCGAACGGCGAATCGGGAGTTAACTTCCCCGATGCCGTTTTCCCTCTCCGTCCTCGACCTCTCCCCGGTCCCCGCCGGCTCCCCCGGCGGGCAGGCTGTCCGCAACACTCTCGACCTGGCCCGGCACGCGGACCGGCTCGGCTTCCACCGCTACTGGTTGGCCGAGCACCACAACCTGCCCTCGCTGGTATCCTCCGCGCCGGAGGTGCTGGTCGGCGAGGTCGCCGCCGCGACGGAGCGTATCCGCGTTGGTTCCGGGGGCATCATGCTGCCGAACCACGCCCCGCTGCACGTCGCGGAAACGTTCCGCGTGCTGGCGGCGCTGCACCCCGGCCGCATTGACCTCGGCCTCGGCCGCGCGCCGGGGTCGGACGGGCGCGCCGCCTTCGCCCTGCGCGGCAGCCGGGCGGCGAGCAACGGCGACGACTTCCCGGAATTGCTCGACGACCTGCTCCGCTTCGGCGGCGTCCGGCCGTTCCCGGAAGCGCACCCGCTGCGAACTGTCCGCGCCCTGCCGGACGACGTGCCGTTGCCACCCGTGACACTCCTTGGCTCCAGCGACTTCTCCGCCCGGCTGGCGGCGAAGAAGGGCATGGCCTTCGGCTTCGCGCACCATTTTTCCCCGGACTGGGTGTTCGCCGCCTGCCAGGCGTATCGCGACGGTTTTCAACCTTCCCCGCAGCTCCCCCGCCCGCACCTGATCCTGACCGTCGCCGCCGTGTGCGCGGAGACCGACGCCGCGGCCGACCGGCTGGCGACCTCGCTGGACCTGTTCTGGCTGCGACGCGCCCGAGGCCGCTTCGAGCCGATCCCCAGCGTGGAGGAAGCCCTGGCCTACCCGTATTCGGAGGACGAGCGCGCGTTCCTCGCCGGCTACCGCCAGAACCTGTTCATCGGTAGCCCGGAGACGGTGCGCGCCAGCCTGGAAACGCTCGCCGCCCGCACCGGCGCGGACGAGGTGATGGTCACGACGAACGTTCACGATCATGCGGAACGGCGGCGGTCCTACGAACTGCTGGCCGAAGTATTCGGCTTGCAAGGTGCCGACGGGGAGAGCGGCGCGGCGCGTGAAGTGATGTTGTCCCAACCAGAACGACTCGCTAGAGTGCTCGCATGATCAGTCGGATTCGCCAACTCCTCGCCGTCAACCCTTTTGTGCCCTTCACTATCCGCATGGCCGACGGTCGGACGATCCAGGTTCCCACCCGTGATCACATCGCCGTCGGGCGCAGCGGCGTCATCGTCTTCGACGACCACGACAACTTTGAAATCCTTTCCGGCCTGTTGATGACCGGGATTGAGGCCAACATCGCGGCGCTCTCCGAGGACCGCCCCGCATGAAACGCCCCCCCGCCCCGGCCACCCCCGACCGGGGCGGCGCCACCGACCTCCGCACCCGGCTGCTGCGTCTGCTCGGCTCGCCGAAATACCAGCCGCTCGACAAGGTCGAACTCACCAAGAAGCTCGGCCTCAAGCCCGACGACCGCCCCGCCCTCAAGGATCTGCTGCGCGACCTCGAAACCGCCGGGTCCATCGCCCGCATCAAGAAGGAGCGTTACGTCCTGCCCGCCGACGCCGACCTGTTCGCCGGCGTCATCCGGTTCTCCGAGAAGGGCTTCGCCTTCGTCGTCGCCGAGGATAAGGAAGCCAACCCCGGCCCCGACATCCACGTTCCCGCCGAGGACACCGCGACCGCGCTGCACAACGACCGCGTCTTGGTCCGCCTGGCCGACAGCGCCTTCGAGGACTCCAAGGGCCGACGCCACCGCGCCCCGGCCGTTCACGCCGCCCGCCAACCGGCCCGCCGCGAGGGCCGCGTCATCCGCATCCTCCACCGCGCCAACGAAACCGTCGTCGGCACCCTGCGAAAACAGCGACAATTCTTCCACGTCGTCCCGGACGACCCCCGGTTCATCCACGACATCCTCGTTCACCCCGGCCAGGTCACGCTCCCCAAGCCCCCCGAGGTCGGCGACAAGGTCGTCGTCCGCCTGGAGCCGTGGGAGATGCGGCACGTCAACCCGGAGGGCAAGATCATCGAGGTCCTCGGCCCGGCGTCCAAGGCCGGCGTGGACATGCTGTCCATCATCCGTAAATTCCACCTGCCCACCGAGTTTCCTCGCGAGGTCATGCAGGCCGCCTCGGAGATCCCCGAGGAGGTGGACCCCGGGGAGGCCGACCGCCGCGAGGACCTGCGCGGGGAGTTCATCCTCACCATTGACCCCGACGACGCCCGGGACTTCGACGACGCCATCCACGTGGACCTCCTCCCGAACCACGCCGGCTGGCGGCTCGGCGTCCACATCGCGGACGTGTCCCACTACGTCCCCCCCGGCGGCATCCTCGACCGCGAGGCCTTCGAGCGCGGCAACAGCGTTTACCTCGCCGATCGCGTCATCCCCATGCTCCCCGAGCGGCTGTCCAACGGCGTCTGCTCGCTCAAGCCCCGCGTGGACCGCCTCACCTTCAGCGTCTTCATTGACTTCGCCCCCGGCGGCAAGATCCGCAGCGCCCGCTTCGCCCGCACCGTGATCAAGAGCGCCGAGCGGTTAACCTACCGCCAGGCCTACGCGCTGCTCCAGGGCAAGGCCAACGTCTCCCCCACCGCCGCCGCGCTGCACCAGGCGTGGAAACTCGCCAGCCTCCTGCGCGAGAAGCGTTTCGCCAACGGCTCCCTCGAACTCGACATGCCCGAGGTCAAGGTCCACCTCGACCCCGCCACCGGCCGCCCCGTCCGCCTGGAGCGCGTGGAGAATGACGAGAGCCACCAGCTCATCGAGGAGTTCATGCTCGCCGCCAACGAGGTCGTCGCCCGCGAGCTGAAACACCGCCTCGTCCCCGCCATCTACCGCGTCCACGAGGACCCCGACGCCGACCGTTTGCTGGAGTTCCGCGACTTCGTGAAAAGTTACGACCTGCGCGTCGGCGACCTCACCAACCGCGCCGAACTCCAGAAGCTCCTGCGCGCCGTCCGCGACCTCCCCGAGGCCGAGGCCATCAAGCTCGCGTTGCTGAAGAGCCTCAAGCGCGCCGCCTACGAGACTGCCCCCCGCGGCCACTTCGGGCTGGCGAAAGCGAACTACACGCACTTCACCAGCCCCATCCGCCGCTACGCCGACCTCGTCGTCCACCGCGCCTTGGCGCTCCACGGCGAAGAACGCAAACGCGCCCGGCTCGCCGCCGCCGACCTCACGCGGGTCGCCGCGCACATCTCCGCCACCGAGCGCATCGCCGCCGACGCCGAGCGGGAAAGCACGAAGCTCAAGAAGCTGGAGTATTTCCAAAACCTCGTCCACGACCGCGACCGCGACGCCGCCCCCGGCGACGCCCCGACGAGTTTCCCCGCCGTGGTGGTGGACGTGCGGAACTTCGGCCTGCTGGTGGAACTCCCCGACTTCGTGTTGAGCGGCCTGATCCACGTCTCGGAGTTAACGGATGACTTCTACACCTTCGACCCGGTGCGTTTGCGGTTTGTGGGGAGGCGGAGCAAGCGGACGTTCACCGTCGGGGACCGCTTGCAGGTGGAGGTGGCGAACGTGGATGTGTTTAAAAGGCAAGTGGATTTCCGGTTGGCAGAGGAAGACGTGGGTAATTGAAACGCTTCTCGTTTGAGTGAGCCAAAGCTTCTGTATGTCAGTCGCCCCGGCAGCGGCTGTGGACAAGATGGCTGCCGGCCCAATTGGGCAGCAAGCTGGGACACTCGCCCCACAAATCGGGCGGCTTAAACGTGGAGAATCGCTCTAATTTGTTCTTTTTGGGTCAGCGGCTAGGCCCCTGAGAAAAAGCTCTTCATTTTGGAGTTTCTGAAGGCGCTCTGAAAATTCAGTGACTTCTCGTGTGAATTGATCTACCTGCCCCTGCCCTTGAAGTTGTGAGCGCCTGACTTCGAGTTCCTTTTGTCGTTTTTTCGCTGTTTCCCGGAGAAGACTCACCTTTTCGGTCTGGCGCTCAATGAGCTTCTGCCAGGATTGCCGGGTGTTGCCGTTGGAGGACAAGAACCCCTCCCGGCGGCCTTGCTGTTCGGGCATCATCTTTGACGTGGGATCAAATCCCCGTTTGATGTCCGGGGACTCGCCCACCCAAGTGGTGTCTAGGCGACCTTGGGTGCAGGAGCCGGTCAGGGTAGCCTTCTCCATAATGATGTTTTCAGGCATTGAGAACCCCTTCGTCTCGTCGGGTGCCCACTTCATCCAATAGCGTTTAACGGTGATGTCCTTGGCGGTTTCGGTTTTGAAGGTGAAGACGGCGTTCACCTCATCTAACGCTTTGCCGGTCATATTCTTGAACGATGCCCCGCTCACCGTGTCTCCAGAGCCTGTTGTAACGCATGATATTTGACTAATGACTGGAGACCCAGCTTCGGCCTGGCCGGTTTCAGGTGAGCATCCCTCGTTGATAAAGGCAATGGGCAGCAGGAGCAAGAGTCCGAGGACGCCGGCTGTTCGGGGGATCTTGATTTCCATTCTATTGGCGCGGGTGAAATGCCTTCTCCAAGCATGAAACTTGCCAAAGCCGCCCCACCCACCTGCTTGTCCTCGTTCCCAAACTCCGTTTGAGAACGCCTCCAGACTGCCAAACTCTGTTTGGCCCTAACTGCCTCCGCCGACATCTGTGGGAGAGAGGGGGTCACATCTAAACATTTTGACATTTCCCCTTATTCCCAAACTCCGTTTAGGACGTGGCAGCTTGGAAGGGCGTTGACGAACCCCTCCCCTCGCCCAACCTTCGGGCATGACTTTGCACGTCGTCATCGAGCGCGGGGAAGACGGCTACTTCGCCGCCTCCTGCCCCGGCTTGAAGGGTTGCTGGTCCCAGGGGCGCACCCGCGAGGAGGCCCTCGCCAACATCCGCGAGGCCATTGACCTTTACCTGGAGCCGTCCCCCGCCGAACTCACCGGGCACTCGGCCGACGGCGCCCCGCGCGAGGTCGTCGCCCTGAACCTGTGAAGCTCCCGCTGCTCTCCGGCCGGCAGGTTCACGCCACCCTGCGCCGCCCGGGCTTCGCGGAGGTCCACCGCAAGGGCAGCCACGTCAAAATGGAACACCCCGACGGCCGCCGCATCGTGTTCCCTTTCCACGACGAGGTGGACCGTTTCACCCTCCGCGGCGCCCTGCGCGACGCCGACATTAGCCCGGAGGAGTTCATCGCCGAAGCGCGTTGAGCCAACTGCCCGCCCGACGTTGACCCGCTCGCCCTCCCTCCGCTACGCTCCTCCCCAATCATGCGCTCCCTCGGCTTCACCTACTGGCAGGACGGCGACTTCTGGCTCGGCCACCTGGATGAATACCCGGACTACGAGACCCAGGGCACCAGCCTGGAGGACCTGAAGGCGCACCTGCTCGACCTCTACCGCGACCTCTCCGCCGGCCTCATCCCCGCCGCCCGCCGTCACGCCGAACTCGAACTCAGCGCGTGAAACGCCGCGACCTCGTCCGCAAAATCGAGGCCCAGGGTGCCGTCCTCCTGCGTCACGGCGGCAAGCACGATTGGTATCAGCAGCCCGCCACCAAAGCCTGCCAGCCCGTCCCCCGGCACAACGAGATCAACGAGCTTCTGGCCCGCAGCATCATCCGCAAGCTCGCGCGCGACTGACGACGGCCCCGCTGCCCCGATGCTCCGCGCCGTGCTCGACACCAACGGCCTCGTCGCCGGCCTGCGTCGCAAAAGAGGGACCGCGGCGGCCATCCTGGACTTGGTGGAACGTCGGATCGTTCAGCCCGCCGTCCCGGTTGCCTTGGTCCTGGAACACGAAGCCGTTTTGAAGCGGCCAGGCATGGTGCCAGCTTTCAACCGCGCGGAAATCAATCTCCTGCGGGATCAGTTCATCTCCCGGGCCATCCCACTTCCGAAGACCGTCCGCTGGCGGCCTTTCCTGTCGGACCCCGCCGACGATCTGCTCGTGGAGCCTGCCTTTTCCCCGCGCGCTTCCTACCTTGTCACCGCCAACGAGCGACACCTTGCCCCAGCCCGTTCGCTCGGGGTTCAGGTCCTCTCGCCGGGGCAGTTCCTCGCCCAATACCCGCATTTGCCATGAGCACCATACACATCGAAGTGCCCGAGCCAATCCGCCTCCGTTGCCTCACGTTGGCGGAGGCGAAGGGGCTTACTTTCGAGCAATTGCTCGCCCGGATTTTGGACGCCAGAATCCGGTCCCTCGAAAGCTCCGACTACCTGGAGCAGCGCGCCGCCCGCGCCGTGCCGGGAGCGACGCGGCGCATCCTGGACCGGGTTCCCCCCGGCGAACCCGAGGAGGAATGGGACCGCCTGCCGCCGGGTCGGAAGCGTTAACCCCCGTTTGGCCCTGACCGTCTCCGGCCTTGCGGCGATCGTGTCGCCCACGGACCATCCGGCCGCCACCGGGACCCGTGACTGCAGGGTATTCGCGGGAGTGCAGCTGAGGGGTATTTCTGCCGCCAAAGCGAATTCAACTCGCGGATGCATGGTTGCCTCAGATTCAACAAGTGGACGCGAAATGCCCCAAAACATGGGTGCTCCTAATTTCACCCCGAAACCTCCCCACCTGAAGCGACACACTCCACGGGCACCGTTTGCCCCAAGACTCTGACATAAAATGGCTTAGATCACATCCGCATGGTGGAGACGAGCATCCTCGCTGGCCCCTGACGGCGTTCCTCGGCCGACGGCCGAGTTAGCTGTCACCGGCAAACGCCTCCGGGGGACGACAAGATGGTCGTCCCCGCCACGAGGCAGAAGGGCGTGTCCGCACCGGTCACGCCCTTTTTCGTTGGCGCGAGAAGGGAGTTTGGGGCACGGAAAAAGCTGCGCCCAGTGCTTGTCCCGGCAGCCCTCGCCGCCCCCTTCCTATGAGCAAGCTCCCCGCCGCCCTGATGCCGCTGGCCGGCGCCGCATCGTTGCTGGTGTCTCTCGGCGGTCTCCCCACCGCCCGCGCCCAGCTCGTCCGGCAGGCGAACACGACGCTGAACCTGCCCGCCAGCCTGCCCGCGGCCACGGGTTACACGACCGAGAACGCCCTCGGCGCGCTGAACTTCACCACGCCTATCGCCGTCCGCACCCAACCCGGGCGCAACGACCGGCTGTTCGTCGTCGAGCGCACCGGCAGCATCCAACTGGTGGACGTGTCCGGCTCCGTGCCGACGAAGAGCACGTTCTTCAGCCTGTCCACGTTCCTCCAGGGTCGGGGCGAGCCGCTGACCAACGACGGCGAGTGCGGGTTCCTGAGCATGGAGTTCCACCCGAACTATGCCAGCAACGGGCTGTTCTACGTCTTTTACACCATCAAGGTCAGCAACGTTTACCACCAGCGCATCGCCCGCTTCAAGGTTCCCGGCGGCAACCCGAACGCGGCGACCAGTTTCGCCCAGGCGGACGCCACCGCCTCGCACCGGCCGCTCGTCACCCAGGTGGATGCGGCCAGCAACCACAACGGCGGCGACCTGCACTTCGGGCCGGACGGCTACCTCTACGCCTCCGTGGGCGACGAGGGCGGGGCCAACGACCAGTTCAACAACGCCCGGTTCATCAACAAAGACTTCTTCGGCGCCATCCTGCGCTTCGACGTGGACGAGGACGGCAGCGGCAACGTCGTCGGCCACCCCGGCAGCGTCGCCCCGAACTCCCACCCGGCGGTGAACCCCGGCGCCTACCGCATCCCGGCGGACAACCCGTTTCTCGGCGCCACGTCCCACCACGACCAGACCTTCGCCGCCAACACCGTCCGCACGGAGATTTACGCTACGGGGATGCGGAACCCGTTCCGCTTTTCCTTCGACCGCCTCTCGGGCCGGTTGTTCGTCGGCGACGTCGGGCAGGACGCCTGGGAGGAGGTGGACATCATCACGAAGGGGGCAGACGGCGGCTGGAGCTGGCGGGAGGGCACGCACGCCTTCACCAGCGGCCCGGCGCCGAGCACGCCCCCGGCCAACGCCAATTTTACGCCCCTGCCCCCCATCTACGACTACGGTCACGGCAGCGGGAGCTTCCAGGGTAATTGCGTCACTGGCGGCATCGTTTACCGCGGCTCCCGGCTGACGGACCTCTACGGCAAATACGTCTTCGGCGACTACGTCTCCGGCCACCTCTGGGCGTTGCGCGGGAACGGGGCCACGTGGGCGGTAGAAAGCGTGTGCGACGACAACAACGTCGTAGCCTTCGGCGAGGACCCGCGCAACGGCGACGTGCTGCTGTGCGACATCGCGGACGGCACGGTCAAACGCCTCGTGCCCAGCGGCACCTCCGGCACGAACCCGCCCGCGCTGCTCTCCGGGACCGGCGCGTTCGCGGACCTGGCGACGCTGACGCCCAACGCCGGCGTGGTGCCCTATGATCCCAACGTGTCCTTCTGGAGCGATTACGCGCAGAAATCCCGCTGGTTTTCCGTCCCGAACGTGGCGGACCGGATCACGTTCCGCACGGACGGCGAATGGCAGTTCCCGGCCGGGACCGTCTGGGTGAAACACTTCGACCTGCCGCTGGACCGCAACGCCCCGAGCGGCGCCCGCCAGCGGGTCGAGACGCGGTTCCTCGTGAAGAACGTCGCCGGTTCCTACGGTATCACCTACCGGTGGCGCGCCGACGGCTCTGACGCCGACCTCGTGCCGGAGGAGGGCGCCACGGCGACCATCACCCTGACCAACCCGGCGACGCAGACCTGGGGCTACCCCTCCCGGAGCGACTGCCGGACCTGCCACACCCCCGTCGCCGGACACGCGCTGTCCTTTAACACCCGCCAGCTCAACCGTCCGCACCCCTACGGCAACCAGACGCCCAACCAGCTCCAGGCGTTGAGCGACGCGGGGTATTTCACCGCGCCGGTGGCCGGCGTGAACAACCTGCCGGCCTTCGCCAAGGCGACGGACGCGACGCAGAGCCTCGAATGGCGCGTGCGCTCGTATCTGGCGGTGAACTGCGTCCAATGCCACCAGCCCGGCGGCTCCGCGCTCGGCACCTGGGACGCGCGGCCGACGACGCCGACGGACGCCGCCAACCTGATCCGCGGGATGCTCAACGATTCCGGCGGGGACGCGGCGAACCGTTTCGCGGTGCCCGGCGACCCCGCGCACTCGATGGTGCTCAAGCGCGTCCGCGGGGACGCGGGCGTCCAGCGGATGCCGCCGCTGGCGACCAACGCGCGCAACCTGGAAGCGGAAACGCTGCTCACGGCCTGGATCAACGACGCCCTGCCCGCGCGCCGGTCGTTCCCGGAATGGCAGGCGGCCTACTTCCCGACCCCGGACGACCCCCGTGCCGCCGCCGACGCCGACCCGGACGGGGACGGTTACACCAACCTCCAGGAGTTCCTGACGAACACCGACCCGACCAGCAGCGCCAGCCGCCCGGCCGGGCTCGCGGCGTTGTCCCCCGCCGCGGGCGGCAACGGCGGCGTCCAGTTCCAGTTCACCCAGCCCGCCAACCGTGCAGCCGTGGTGGAAACCTCCTCCGACCTGCGGACCTGGACCCTGTGGGACGTTCCCGGCAACGCCCCCGACTACGCCGCGACGGCGACGCTGCGCACGGTGACCGCACCCCGGGACGACCCGTCGCGCTTCTTCCGCCTGCGCCTGTCCGCCCCGTAGCCGCCCGACCCGCCGGGAGCGTTTCCCGGGGTGAGCCGGTTCCGGTCGCGCCGTTGTGAGGGCGTCCGCCCGTCACCGACCGCCGTGGGAACGCCGCTTGAACCTTGCCCGGTTTCCCCGCACCCTCCCCCTCTGATATGCCCGTGCAACCCGACTCCTGGATCCGCAAGATGGCCGTTGAGCACGGCATGATCGAGCCCTTCGCCGACCGGCAGGTTCGCCGCCAGGAGGACCCGTTCCATTCCCCCGCCGGTGGGACCGACGCCGGGGGGAGCGGCGCGGTCATCTCCTACGGCCTGAGCTCCTACGGCTACGACCTGCGGGTGTCCGACGAGTTCAAGGTGTTCACCAACGTCTTCAACACCGTGGTGGACCCCAAGCACTTCGACCCGCGCTCCTTCGTGGACATGCAGACGGACGTTTGCATCGTGCCGCCGAACTCCTTCGCCCTGGCGCGCTCCGTCGAGTATTTCCGCATCCCGCGGGACATCCTGACCATCTGCCTGGGCAAGAGCACCTACGCGCGTTGCGGCATCATCGTGAACGTCACCCCCTTCGAGCCGGAGTGGGAGGGGCACGTCACCCTGGAGATCTCCAACACGACGCCGCTGCCGGCGAAGATTTACGCCCACGAGGGGCTGGCGCAGGTGCTATTCCTCAAGGGGGAAACGCCTTGCGAGGTGTCCTACGCCGACCGGCAGGGCAAATACCAGGGCCAGCGCGGCATCACGGTGCCGCGACCGTGAACCTGTTGTAAGAACTCGCATAATGTGAAATATCACTCGCATAATGTGAAATAATTATCGCAAAACCGGAACGAATGACCAGGCGTCCTGTTTGGGCCTTGGACCCAAGCATTCAAGATGTAATTACATCCCGAGTTCGATTTGATCCAAAACTGGGTAGTGACATAAGGCCGGCGTTGTTCTTGGTGGATTGCTCGCCCAGACTTCCTCCGCTGAAATTACCCAAGGGTCCCTGTTTTCCCCCTGACGGTGAGATGCAAAGTTTATAGCTTCCGCCCATCGGGCGGCCGTCAGGAGCCGGGCGGAAGGGGATTTTCAAAGGTGATGGAGGGGCTTTTCGGCTTCAACATCAAGGCTGCACGCTCCCTTCCCTAAGCCAAGACGGCCTCGCCGCCCGTCCATGCCCGTCAAATGTCTGGGGATGGCTCATCCTCCGCGGTGGCGCTAGGAAGCCTGACATGGCGGTTATGTTACGCATAACCTGCTTATTACTAGCAAGTTATGCTATTGTTAGTAGCTCCCGTTTCTGGCTCTCAAGCCGGGATTCTCCCGGTGGGACGAGGGAAAAAATATCGCTACAGGGGGTGGCCGGCTCATCCCCGCGTCCGTCACCATTCCTGCCGTAAAGAATACTCACGGCCCAAAGCCGCCCCACTTTCCTGTTCCGCATACGAAGCAAGCCTATCGCCCCGCGCGGCGTATCAGGGCTGGTCAACACCGCAAGATCGTCACGCGCTTTCCCAGCCTGAAGATGAGACGGGTGGTCTGGGGAGAATCCCCCTTGGAGCATGATTATCACCGCTTGTTGGAATTCGACTCCGGGGTGCGCTCGTTCTGGGAGCAACCTTTCCGGATCGAATACGTTCTCGACGGCGAAACTCACCCCTACACTCCCGACGTGCTCGTGGAGCGCACCGATGGTCGGCGGCAGGTATTCGAGGTCAAAGAAGAGAAAGAAGCACGCCTACCGGAGAACAACTGCTCTACCGCTTGGTGCGTCCTATCTGCGACCCTTGACGATTCGTTTCAGATTATGAAATAGAAGGGTGCCTTTGTATCCCTATATGTGATAACAAAGTTGATTTTCCGGAGTAAACTCTTGCTGTAAGTCGTTCACGATCAGCATAGTTCTTTTCACTATTCGCGAGTTCCAACACCGATGCTGGTCCGGTGCGGCCGGGCGACCAGCGCGGTCCATTCACCGCGCGGACGCGGCGACGGCGTCCGCCAGGCGGGCCACCAGCCGGCTCTCGGCGGCGACGACCGCGCCGTAGCCGTCCCCGGTGATGCGCTCGGTGAGCCGCGCGCGCGATTGCCGGCGCAGGCGGCGGGTGGCGGGTTCCTCGACGCGCCACGCCGCCTCCAGGATCGCCTCGCCGCCGCTGACGGCGTGAAACTGCTGGACGCTGACCGTGACCTGCACGCGCGGCCGGGCGCCGGTGGGGAAGGGGTAGGCCAGCACGTTGCCCGAGCCGAGCCGCGCGGCCACGTCGGTCGTCAGGGTGCGCGTGAAGTTCTCCGAGAGCGTGCCGGCCCAGCGGGCCGTGGTGGGGATCTGGAACTGGTAGTCGTCGCTCTGGAAGACGAGCTCGGCGCGGTCCACGTAGCCTGGCAGGGTCACGGGGCCGATCCCCACGGCCGGGCCGCCGGCCGTCAACGGCGCGGGGGCGTCGGCGCGCAGCCGGAAGTATTGCTCCGGCGTGCCGCCGCAGGCGGTGAGGAGGCCGGCCGAGAGCAGGAGGGCGCCGACCCGCCACGGGAAGAGGGAACGGTTGGTCATGGGGAAAAGGAGGGGCGAAAAACACCCCCTCAGCGCGTCCCCCGCGGTGGGGCCACGCCGCCGGAGGGTTTGCCGAAGATGATGGAGTTCGGGCTGCGCTCCAGCGTGCCGGTGAGTTCGCGCAACGAGCGCAGGGTTTCGTTCAACTGGCGGAGCGTGCCGGAGAGATCGCCGTAGAAGGTGGACTGGTCGCTGTAGCCGGAAAGCGTTTTCTGCAACTGCGCCAGGTTTTTACGCAGGTCGCCGGGGAGGGCCTGCGTTTCGCGCGAGCCGAGGAACTTGTTCAGGTTGCCGGTGGTGTCTTTGATGGAGGCCAGCGCGCCGTTGGCGTTCTCCACCGTTTGCTCCAGGGGGAGGGCCTTGAACTTGTCCAACAGGGCCGCGACCTTGTCGGTCAGCTCGCCCAAGCCGCCGGAAATGGTGGGCAGGGTGTCGTAGCCGCCGATCTGCGCGACGGTGGCGGGCGGGGCATCCTTCTGGAAATCCAGGTCCACGAAGAGCTGGCCAGTGAGGTAGCTGCCGATTTTCAGGCTGGCGCGCAGCCCTTTCTCGACGCTCTGGGCGATGAGGGCCTGCGCGGCGGTGTAGTCACCGCCCTCGGGGCTGTCCACGAGCACGCTGGGGTCGAGCTTGATGAACACGGGCACGCGCCGCTCCGGGTCGTCGGGCAGATACTTGAAGGAGATACCCTGCACGGTGCCCACGCGGATGCCGCGGAACTCGACGGGCGCGTCCTGGTTGAGCCCGCGCACGCTGCCGGTGAACAGGAGCAGGTAGGGCAGCGTGGCCTGGACTTCCGGGCGGTAGGCTTCGTCGTAGGAGTTGTAGAGGATAAAGGTGACGTCGCTGCGGATGGGCCGGGTGCGCAGTTGCCGGTCGGTCGGGTCGGTGAACGTCACCCCGCCGGCCAGCAGGGATTCCAGCGTGCCGGAGCGCAGGGCGACGCCCCCGGCGCCGATCTTCAGGTCAATGCCGCCGTAGTTGTAGAAGCGCGTGCGCTCGTCAATGAGCCGGGCGTAGTCGCCCTCGACGAACGCCGCGAACGTCACCTCGCCGTTCTCAGGCCGGAAGGTGCGCGACTCGATCTTGCCGACGGCGATGCCCTTGTAGATGATGGACGCCCCCGGCCCCAGCCCGCCGGCTTCCTTGGCCAGGAGCTTGAAGCGCAACCCGGGCACGCCCGGCGGGGTCACGGGCGGAGTCTCCAGGCCGGTGAATTCCCAGCGCGGGCTGCCCTTGATGCCCGGCAGGAGTTCGAGGTAGTTGCCGGAAACGATGGTGTTCAACCCCGAGATGCCGGCGCTGGAAAGGCGGGCGCGGACGACGTAGATCTGGGCGTCCTCCCGCAGCAGCCGGGTGGCGTCGCGGGACATGTCAATGGTGATGACGACGTGCTTGAGGTCGTCGCCCAGCCGCACCGCCGAGACGGTGCCGACGTTGACGGAGCGACAGAGGATGGGGGTCTTGCCCGCGAGAATGCCCTCGGCCGTTTCAAAGGTCACGCTGATCTGCGGCCCCCGCGCGGAGTAGTAGCGATAGACCAGCCACAGCCCGAGCCCGAGCGCCACGAGGGGAATGATCCACACGGGCGAGAACCGGCCGCGGCGCGGTCGGCTGACCGGGGACTCGGGCGGCGGGGAAGGAGCCGGGCGGTCAGATTCGGCGGGCATTCTTGAAAGGATGAAGGGTGAAGGGTGAAGAGTGAAGGGTGAGGGGTGAAGGCCAGAAGTTTCCACTTCGAGGATGACGCGGCACTCGGCTTTCCGAACTTCCGCCTTCACCCTTCATCCTTCATCCTTCATCCTTTTTCTGCGCCGCCCGGTCCCAGATGAGCCGCGGGTCGAAGGCTTCGGCGGCGAGCATCGTCAGCACGACGGTGCCGGCGAAGGCTACGGCGCCCGCGCCGGGGTTGATGGTCATCACCGAGCCGAGCTGGACGACGCCGACGAGGATGGCCACGACGAACACATCAACCATGCTCCAGCGACCGACCAGCTCCGTCACCCGGTAGAGCCGGGTCATGGTGGCGGGATAACGGCCGGTGCGCGCGCCCCAGCACAGGGTGGCGAGGGCCAGGAGCTTGAGGATGGGAATCAGCACGCTCGCGGTGAAGATGATCACGGCCACGGGGAGGTCGCCCTCGTGCCAGAACTGGATCACCCCAGAGAGGATGGTGGACTGCTGGGAGCCCTTGACGCTGCTCTCCACGCGCAGGACGGGCAGGAGGTTGGCGGGGAAATAGAGCAGGAGGGCGGCGATGCTCAGGGCGATCGTGCGCGGGAGGGCGTTGGCCTTGCGCGGGTGCAGGGC
>CAXTFX010000042.1:0-15772 GCA_964243185.1 uncultured Chthoniobacterales bacterium | reverse complement strand
TCCCGCACGGCCTGCTCGACGGTGTTTCGTAACGTGACGGAGGACATGGAACAGCCGTTGCACGAGCCGTGCAGCTTGATGAACGCGATGCCGTCCTCGACGCGCACGAACTCCACGTCCCCGCCGTGACTCTGCATGTAGGCGCGGGAATCCTCGACGGCCCGGCTGACGCGCGCGGTGACGCCGTCGCGCAGGATGCCGTGCATGGAAAACAGCGCATACACGGCCGGGTCCACGGCCAGCTCGCGCAGGAGCTCCAGCCCGCGCGGGTCCTGTTTCAGGTGGCGGACGATCTTGACCAGCCCGTGTTTGTGAAACTCCTCGATGGCGCCCTTCAGCGCGAGGGCTTCCCGCCGCGGCCCGGGGTCGAGTTTTTCAACGGAGTTCAGGGCCACGTCGGCGCGCTCGGCCAGCACGGCGAAATCGTCCACGGTGGAGTTTGGGGCGGCCAAGGTCGGGGGAACGGCGCTCATGGGAGGGGGAAGCGAGGTGGGGCGCCTCGCCGGAGTTTTGTCCGCAGGTTACGCAGATTATTTCAGAAGGGGTTCAGAGTTTTAGAAGGGGCTGCCGTCTGCCTTTCCCTACCTCATCAATAATCTGCGTAATCTGCGTAATCTGCGGACAAAATAGCTTTTCAATTCGGGTTAACGTCGTTACGCGCGGCCGACCGCGTTGGCGGCTTGATCGAACGCTTCGAGACACTTGCGGCGCAAGAGCGAAGCGTAGGCGTAGCGGGCCAGCGCGCCGAGGGTGGCGTTGATCGTGGGCTGCGGGGGAAGGTCGGCGGGGAGCCGCTGCTTTTCCAGCGCGCAGAGAACCCAGCAGGCGCCCTCCGGGTTATCCAACAGGAAATCCCGGAACAGGGCGTCCACGAATTGCGAAAGCCAGACGCCTTCGCCCTCCGGCGCATTTTGGAGCCGTTCGGCCGCCGCCTCCGCGGAGCCGCAACGCTGCTGGATGCGCTCCATGAACCGCTCGCCAGCGGTGAGCAGAAAGAACTCAAACTGTTGGCGTTCGTGCAGGTTCATCGGTCGAGGACGCTCTTCCGGGCCTGCGGCTCGACCTGGGCGAGGAGTTCCAACGCGGTGCCCATGCCCTCCTGGTCGCCGTGCTCGCGGAAGATGGCCAGGGCGGTGTCGAGGTTCCGTTGGGCGTGGTCGAACAGCCCGGCGTGCGCGAGGGCGTTCCCCTGGTTGGTCAACGCCCGCGCGTGGCCGAGCGGGTCGTTCTCACGGGTGCGGACGGCGAGCACTTCCTCGTAGAGGCCGATGGCCTGGGCGATGTTCTCGCGCGGGTGCGTGGTCGGCGCGTAGAGCAGGGCGTTAGCGAGGTTGAGCTGCGCCGAGGCCCACTCCTCCGGGTGGGTCCCAGGGGTATAAACTTCGAGGGCCTCGCGCAACGCCTGCACGGCGATGCCGGTGCGGAGCTGGTCGCTGGCCTCGGTCATCGGCATTTGCAAATAGCACAACGCGAGGCCGACCTGCGCCTCGGCGAACGCCTCCGGGTGCGTGTCGCGCCGGAAGACGCGGAGGGCCTCGCCGTAGAGCTTCACCGCGTCGGCGAGGCGGTTGCGCCGTCCGTCCGCGTGCTGCTGGGTGATCTGGGCAAACGTCTGCGCGAGCGACGCGCGGAACTCGGCTGCGAGCGGGTGCGGCTCCAGCACCGCGAGCGCCGCCGCGTAGGCCGCGCTGACCTCGGGCGAGAACCCGCCGCCGCCGTCGGGACTGCCCTGGAGCATCAGGTTCGCGCGGGAGGCGAGGAGTTGGGCGGCGAGCACCGGGGAAGCTTCCCGCGCGGCGTCCGCGGCGTCCGCGAGCGTGGTGAGGGCGGCGGGATCGCCCCCCGTGCGCTGCTTGCGCGCAAGCGCCCCAAGGGCGGCGGCGCGCAGTTCGCCGTCCAGCGCGGTGGGAGCCGGCGCGTCAGCGCCCGGGACGGCGTAGGCGTTGGCGGTGAGTTGCAGCAGGGCGCGCAGGTCGCCCGAGAACCGCGGGCCGAGCGCGGCGAGGAGGTCCGCGTCCCGGGTGAGCGCAAACCGGTTGTAGCGTGAAAGATCGTCCTCCCCGAGCGCGGCGAGGGCGGCGTCCGTGTTGCCTTCCAGCGCGTGGAGCAGGAACCGGAGTGAATCCGGCAGCGGCTCGGGGAGGCGGCCAACCATGAGCAGGGCGCGATCCTCCGGCGTGAGTCCCGCCGGCATGGCGAGAAAGCTCGCCGGCTGCGGAAACAAACCGATGGGTTGCGGGCGGGGGAGGACCGTTTCAATCATGGGGAAGAAGTAGTTCCAGGAAAGCTGGGGAACGGGTCAGTTCCCGAAGTTCGGCCGTTCCAGTCCCCGGTTGGTCGTGCGCTGAATCCATCCCGCCGCGACTTCGGCTGCTTGTCGGGTCGGGTAATCGCGGATGCGCGACTCCACGACCTCGAACGGCCCGTCCTCGCCACCCCAACCCTCCGTGCGGACGAACACCGCCCAACGCCCGTGCTCCTCGCGGACAAAGACGGTGGAACTCTCGCCGATCCAGGGGAAACCCCGCGGCAACGGCTCGTCATCGGCATTTTCCGGCATAATCACGGGAAAGTCAGCCCGGCCCCGGCGGGGCCGCAACCGCGGAAAGTCCGACGCGCAGGGCTTTCTGCTCGTCATCCCAGAACGCCGGGTAATCGCCGGGCGGCGTCCCCGGTGGCAGGTGTTCCCAGATGAGCACGGCGCGGTCGCCGGCGGCGTTGCGTCGCTTGAGCAGGAGACCACCCCCGCCGGTGGTGTTGATGGGCAGCAACCAGAGTTCCGGCGGCCGGGGCAACGCGACGAGCGCGCTGCCGGGAAAGTGCCGGTCCGCGATGTCCGCCGCGAGGTGCAGCGAACCTTGCGGGGTGAGGTGAACCTGTAGCGTCGCCGGCATGAGCGGGGCATCGGTGGGGGTCACACGCAGGCAGAGGAGAGCGTCAGGCGATGGGTGTCCACCAGATCGGACTCGCCGAGTTGGGGTCCAGTATATCCACCCGCGAGGACAAAAGCGATGGGAACGCTCCGTGCCCGACACCAATCGAACACGAGACGCTCCCGGTCGGCCAAAACTTCCCGGGTGACACCGCGCCGGCCGCCGAGGTCGCAATCTTCGTGGGGGTCCATGCCGGCGTTGTAGAGGCACAAGTCGAATCGGGGCGCCCGGCTTGCGAGTTCCTGCATTTGTCGGCGGATGCGCGGCAGATATTTCTTGGCGGAGTGTAGAACGTCCAGCGTGCAACGCTCCGTCGGAGCGTAAGCATCGGAGGTGTTTACCGACACATTGAGATGTCACACTCGGGGATCAGCCATCACCAGGGAATGGGTTCCCCCGCCGTAATGCGCGTCAAGGTCGAGGATTAAGACCGATTCGGCGCCAGATTTAAGGGCAATCGCCGGCCCGTTAACGGTGCAGAAACCCGCGCCGTGCTCCCTCCGCGCGTGGTTGCAGGCCGCTGGATAGGGAGTCCGCCACCGCGCTCCGCAAGGCGGCCAAAGCGGCTCCCACCACGCCACCATCGGATGCCAGCGCCAATCGGCCAGGGTCCAACGTCCCACGAAAACCCTTGCGACTCTGCCAAACGCCTGGGCTCCCCGTCTCCACGGCGCGGATGTATTCAAAGTCAGGCACCTCCGTAACCTGGTGGCGCGTCAATGGCGGCGGCATCTGTAGATCAATCCCTGCGATGGGCTGGGCGAGCAAGGAATTTGCGGTCCACTCGCCTTACGCGTCGTGTCGAATTCGTGGCTGGAACCGAGATACGAAGGGCTGAAAAAGACGGGAACCATATCCGTCTATCGCTAACGACACCCACGAAACGGCGATCCGATCATGAACTCAAATCACTACCGTGACGCCGGTGGAGAATTCGCGGGCGACCCGCGCGGCGAGAAGGTGCATGGCACTTTCCACGGCTTTCGTCAGCGGAGCGCCGAACTCGACCTGCGCGACCTCGATCAGATAAACCCGGATTTCCGTTGGATAATCTCCTTTCAACAACCAGCGGGCAAAAGCCAGCGCGTGATCCCAACGAAAGCTGTGCGAATGCATTCCCTTGAGGTCGGGCAGGTTTTCGATCTCGCTGCCCGGCACGCAAAAGAGCGTCCCCGGCTCACTCTCGGTGCGGCTGGCGTCGAAGAGGACCACCTGCCGCCGGCCGCGCATCTTGAAGGCCACGTCCATACCGGCCGTGCCGCCGTCACAGAGCTCGACGCCCTCGGGCAACCGCTCACCCCACGTCTGCCAGAGTTCCCGGATGAGCATCGGGCCAACGGCGTCGTCTCCGCGCAGCAGGTTGCCGCAACCGATCAGCAGCACGGGGGCAACCGGCGAGAGCGGAGGCGGTTCGAGGAGGGCGTCCACGGGGCGTTTATTTGTCCGCAGATTCCGCAGATCACCGCAGATTTTCTTTCGGGGGAGAAAGGCAGGGAAAACCCTTAATCGGAACTCCGAACACCCTTCTAAATGATCTGTGTTGATCTTCGTAATCTGCGGACAAAAACCTAGCACGCCGCCCCGCCGCCGTTCACCTTGAACTGCGACATCTTCCGGCCCGTTTTGCCATCGTAGGCATGGACCGTGCAGACCATACACGAATCAAAGCTGCGGGCGATGTGGCCAAGTTCCACCGGGTCTTCCATGTCCACGATGGGGGAACCGATGAAACTCTGCTCCATCGGTCCGTTGTTCATCTTGCCGTCCTTTGGTCCGATGTTCCAAGCCGTCGGAGTGATGACCTGATAGTTCTCGATCTTGCCGTTTTTGATCACGACCCAGTCGGAGAGCGAGCCGCGCGCTGCCTCAGTCGAGCCGAAGCCCCGGCCGTTCTCCATTTGCTTGGGCTTGATGTAGAACTTTTCGTGCAGATCAATCTTGTCGAGCCATTCGCGGCAGCGTTTCACGGCCTTCGGCGCCTCGTGCATCCGCGCGAAGTTGCGGACGAACACGCTAGGACCGAGTTTCTTGACCATGTCGAGCACGAGCGGATCGTAGTCTTGGTGCGGCAAAGCTCCGGGACGGCCGCAAACGACCTGCCGGGCGAACGGTCCCGCCTCCAGGGGGCGCAACTCCTTGCCGGGGATGAGGTAACGCGGCGCCTTGGCCCAGGTGTATTTACCGATCTTGCGGCCTTCGAGCGGGTCAATCGGGTCAGTCACGCCGTCAAAGGGGTGCAGTGAACCCTGCCCGCGGAAGAACGAATAGGTGTGATCCTCCCGGACGTTGGCCTGATCAAAGTCGTGGAACTCGTTGTCGCAATAAACGCCGGAGCGCATGATCAGCCCGTCGTTGCGGCCTTCAATCGTCGGGTGCCGGTAGCGGTCCGGGTCGAAATAAGTTCCCGTCGCTAGGTAATTGCCGTAACCCTGCCCGTATTTATCCAGACCAATGTCCATGCAATAGCGAATGTAGAAGCCGCAGTCAGAGTTGAAGTGGGACTCGTTTTCGTTGAGCCAAGCCTGAACATCCTCCCAGGTTTTGTTCTCCATCCACCGCTCGATGGAACAGCCGAGCCACATCTTTTCCAGCCAGGTTTGCTTCCAGTAATCCAGGATGGCGATGGACCGGGTCACGTCGGTGAGCGTCGGCCCGCACATGACACCGCCGGGGACCATGAACGAGGAATGGGGCCATTGACCGCCGAAGATCGCGTAGATCTCGACGGGCTTGTTCGAGAGCGTGACGCCGACCTCGTAGGAGGTGCCAATCACGGGGGTGTGACGGCGCACAGCCTCGGCGTAGAGGGGGGATTTCGCGTAGTTTTTGTTGACGAAATCAATGGCGAACAGCGCATAGTAATAGCGCGCGATGGACTGCAACGTTTCGCAAGCCTGGCCGATATTGCGGACCAGGGTGGCGTTCGGCGGGACCTCGGTGGCGAAGGCGGTGTCCAGCGCGTAACAGGCTTTGAAGAGGTGCGAGCCGCCGCAGATGCCGCAGATGCGCGGCGTCATGATGAGGCCGGCCTGCGGGTCCTTGCCTTTGAGGATGATCTCGAAACCGCGGAACATCGAAGCCTCGGTCCAGGCTTCGGTGACGTGGCCATCCTTGATCGTAACGCGCACGTCGAGGTCGCCTTCGACCCGGCCGAGCGGGCTGACAGAAAGGCTGACCTTCGCACCGCTGGTGGAAGGGAGAGTGTCAATTTGGGGAATCATGGGGAGAGAAGGGTAGAAACGGGTTCAAGCGACGAACATGTCTTCTTTGGACCATTGCGGGGCGGCGACGCGCGCGGCGACAGCGTGGGCCATGTATTTGGTGTGATTCATCCCCGTAGGGATTTCCTTGGGGATGACGCCCCCAATCTTGGCCGTCTTGAAGATGGTGCCCGGGGCGAGGTCCATGAACGGGAACTCCGGCTCGGTGCAGCCGAGGCAGGGCATCCCGGCGCGGGTCTTGGAACTCTGGCGGTTCCAAAGGATGCGGTTGCACGGCGAATGCGTCATCGGGCCGCGGCAGCCGAGCTCATAGAACAAACAGCCCGTGCGCGTGCCCTGACCGAACTCCATCGTGGACTGTTTGTATTCAAAGAACTGCACGCGCGTGCAGCCCGTTTGCGTAAAGGACTTGAAGAACGTTTCCGGCCGGCCGAGGCTATCGAGCGTGATGTCCTTGGTGCGGCCGGTAGAGAGGGCGACGAGGATCTGGGTGATCCAGTCCGGGTGCGCCGGGCAGCCGGGGATGTTGATGACGGGCAGACCCGCTTTCGAGCGCCAGTCCGCGCCGAGAAAGCCGCCGGGCTTCGCCTTCATGTGCTGCAAGCCGGTGGAATCCGAAGGGTTCGGCGCGGTGGCGGGAATTCCGCCCCAGCACGCGCAGTCACCGATGGCGACGACGATGCTGGCCGCGGCGGTGAGTTCGCGCACCCACTCCACCATCGGGCGGTCGGCGAACATGTTGTAGCGCCCGGTGCCGTCCGGGGCCTGGATCACCGTGCCCTCGAAGACGAACACGTCCATAGGGCGCTTGCCACTGGCGCAGTCGTGGAAAACCTTTTGCGCCTGCATCCCCATTTCCATACCCAGGGAAGGGTGCCAAATAACGTCAATGCCGAAGTCGGTGACGAGGTCGCAGACGCTGGGTTCTTCAGCGTTGAGGAAAGACATGGTGTTGCCGGAGCAAGCACCACCCTGAAGCCAGAGGACAGATGCCATGATAGAAGGATGTTAGGGGGCGAATGGTCAGCGAAAGGCCGGGCACGGACCCGAACGGCAAGCACGACCCGTTCGCGGCCCAATGCCCAGGCAAAGGGAGGTTGTTTACGAAGCTAAAAACCGCGTCCGACAGGCGCGCGGCGGGGGAGCAAACCAGAAGGAGGGAAAACCCCTGCGGGGACGCAGGGCTAGTGCCGCCGGCACTCATTTTGGACCTCCCAAAATCCATCGTCAAACGCATATTTTCCCCGCGGTCCTGGGTTGGGGCGGCCGTTCAGTTGGCGATGGCCACCAATTCTAGCTCCCGCCCCTGCCGCACGTCCGGCGTCAAAGCGTTGCACTTCGGGCAGCGGAAACGGAACGCCTCGGGCAGCGTAACTTCCTCGCGGCAATGCTCGCACCAGGCAAGGATGGGGATTTCCTGGATGGTGAGTTTGGACCCGGCGCAGATTGTTTCCGCCGCGGCCATTTCCCAGGCGAACCCCAACGCCAACGGCACCACGCCCGCCAGCGGCCCGAGCCGAATCGTCACCTCGCGCACGACGGCCATGCGGTTGTCGCGGGCGGCGTCCTGGACGCAGCCGATGATGCCGTGGGCGATGGATAGCTCGTGCATGGAGACCGCGCTCCGCGCGGAAGGACGAATGACCAATGACGAATGACGAAGCAAGCCCGAATGATAGATTGCCCGAAAGAGCGTCGGGCAAAGTTTCCACCCTTGTTCGCCATTCGTCATTCCGCGCGGAGCGCGGCCCCTCGCACCCAGATTTGCAAGCCGTGGCAGACGGGGGAAACGTTGGCGCTCGTTCCCCCCCAAACCTATGTGTGCCTTTTGCGGTTGCTCGACCCCGAGCGCACCTCTCCCCGCGGTCAGTGTCGCGGCCCATGACCACCCCGCGCACGATGACGCGCATCACCGCCATCACCATCACCACGACCACGATCATGGTCCCGCCGCCGTGCATCCGCACGAACACGGCGACGACGACCACGGCCGCGTGGTGGAGGTGACGCGCAACATCCTGGATAAAAACGCCCGGCTCGCCGAGCGCGCCCGCGGCATCTTTCTCGGGAAAGGCGTGGCGGTCCTGAACCTCGTTTCCTCCCCGGGTAGCGGGAAAACGACGCTGATCCAGCAGACGATCCACCGGCTGAAGGAACGGGCCAAGTGCGCCGTCATCGTCGGCGATTGCGCCACCGACAACGACGCCCGACGCCTGCGCGAAACCGGGGCGCCGGCGGTGCAAATCGTCACCGGCACCGTCTGCCATCTCGACGCCCACATGGTGCTCCACGCCCTGGAGCAAATCCGGCTGAACGACGTGGAGTTGCTGTTCATCGAAAACGTCGGCAACCTCGTTTGCCCGACGGCGTTCGACCTGGGCGAGGACCACCGCGTCGTGCTCACCTCGGTCACGGAGGGCGAGGACAAGCCGCTGAAATATCCCGGCATTTTCCACGATGCGAAGGTCGTGTTGTTAACGAAGACGGACCTCGCGGAAGCCGTCGGCGTGGACCTCGCGGCCGCGCGACGGAACATCGAGGAAGTCGCCCCGCGCGCGAAGCTCATCGAACTCTCCGCCCGTAACGGCGACGGCATGGACGTCTGGGTGGCCTGGTTGGAGGAAATCGTGCAGGCCAAGAAGGCCGTGTCGTTCTAGCCTCGTGGCGACGCTGACGACCGCGGTGGCCACCTCGCCCCCCAGCGGCGGGGCGCCCCCCCGCGAGGCCCGGCTCATCTTCATCCGCGGTGCGGTCCAGGGCGTCGGGTTTCGTCCGTTCGTGGCCCGGCTCGCGGCGGAATTAGGCGTTGACGGCTGGGTGCGTAACGACCGCGCCGGCGTCACCATCCTTGCCTGCGGCGGGCTGGAAACGCTCGCGGTTTTCGCGCGGGACCTGCGCGCGCGGTGCCCGCCGGCCGCCGCCATCCTGGGGTTCCGCGAACAATCGTTGGGGGATGATTTCTGCGACGACGCCCTGGAGGAAACAGGTTTTCAAATCGTTGCCAGCGAGGGGGGGTCAGGACCATCCTCCGCCGTCATCACGCCGGACCTCGCGACGTGCGCCGACTGCCTCCGCGAATTGTTCGACCCGAACGACCGCCGTCATCTCTACCCGTTCACCAACTGCACGCAGTGCGGGCCGCGCTTCTCGATCCTGCGCCGTCTGCCCTACGACCGGCCGCGCACCACGATGGCGGCGTTCATGATGTGCCCGGCTTGCCAGGCGGAATACGTCTCGCCCCTCAGCCGACGCCACCACGCGCAGCCGAACGCTTGTCCCGACTGCGGCCCGCGGCTCACGCTGCTCGACGCCGCGGGGACCGCGGTGACACACACCCGTGCGGCGCTGCGGGAAGCGGCGGACCGCCTGCGCGCGGGCGAGTTCGTTGCGGTGAAGGGCATCGGCGGGTTCCACCTCGTGGCGGACGCGCGGGCCGACCCCGTGGTCCGTTCGTTGCGTGAACGCAAACACCGCGAGGAGAAGCCTTTCGCCGTGATGTTCCCGGACGTTGGGGGCATTATGGAAATCTGTGAACTCTCCACCCCGGAGCGCGTTCTCCTGGAGGGCGTCGCCGCGCCGATCGTGCTGCTGCGAAAGCGGCCGGCGGGCGGAGGGTCGGTGCTCGCACCCGCCCTCGCGCCTGGGAACCCTAGGTTGGGATGTTTTCTCCCATATTCACCTCTGCATCATTTACTACTACGGAAGTGTGGGTTCCCGCTGGTCGCCACGTCGGGAAACCGCACGGACGAACCGATCTGCGTGGACAACGACGAGGCCGTTTCCCGACTTCGGGGCATCGCCGACGCCTTCCTGGTCCACGACCGGCCCATCGCGCGGCCCGTGGACGATTCCGTGGTGCGCGTCGCCGCGGGGCGGACGCTCTTCCTGCGGCGTTCGCGGGGTTACGCGCCCCTGCCCATCGCGGTCCCGGCATTGGCCGAGGCGCCGGACGCCGTGGCGACGGGCGGGCACCTGAAAAACACCGTTGCCCTCAAGCGCGGGGCCGACCTGTTCCTTTCCCAACACCTCGGCGACCTCGACACCGTGCCCGCCCGCGAGGCGCAGCGGGAGGCGCTGGAGGCGCTCCTCGGGCTTTACGACGCCCCGCCGGCCGTGATCGCTTGCGACCTGCACCCGGATTACGCCTCCACGCGGCTAGCGGAAGCGTTTGCCCGCGAACAGGTCCCGCCGGCCGAGGTCGTGCGCGTCCAGCACCACCACGCGCACCTCGCGACGTGTCTGGCGGACAACGGGACGCCGCCGGGGGAGCGGGTCCTGGGCGCGATCTGGGACGGCACCGGGTTCGGGCCGGACCGCACCGTCTGGGGCGGCGAATTCCTGCTGGGGAACGCCCGGGACTTCGAGCGGGTTGCCTCGTTGCGCCCGTTCCGGTTGCCGGCCGGCGAGCGGGCAACCCGGGAGCCGCGCCTCGCCGCGCTGGGCCTGCTGCACGATTGGCTCGGGCCGGAAAGTTGGGAACACCCCGCCGCCGTGACGCTGCTCCGTTCCCCGGAGGAAAAGCGGGTGCTAAGACAAATCCTCGCGCGTGGGCTGAACTGCCCGCTGACCACGAGCGTCGGACGATTGTTCGACGCTGTTTCGGCCCTGCTCGGCCTGCCCCCGAACCCCGCGCGATTGACTTACGAGGGGCAGGCGGCCGTGGCGCTGGAAGCCGCCGCGAGCGAGGCGGTAGCGCATGACGCCGGCCGGCTGTGGGAAACCGAGCCGCTGCCCTGGCGATGGGTCGAGCCCGACGCGCAAGGTTCTTGCGGGCACTTCGACCTCGCGCCCGCCCTGACCGTGCTGCTCGGGGCCGACCGGGAGGAAGCCCCGCGTCTCGCCGCCCGTTTCCACCGCCTGCTCGTGGACGTGATGGTCTCGGCCGCCCAACGTTTCGCGCAAAGGCGCCTGGCCTTGAGCGGCGGGTGCTTTCAAAACGCCCTGCTCCTCGAAGGCGCGGTTCTCGCGTTGCAACGCGCCGGGGTCGAGCCGATGTTTCACCGCGCCCTCCCCCCCAACGATGGCGCCCTCGCGGCGGGCCAACTCGTCGTTTCGGCCGCCCGCGCGCTCCCCGTTTCGCGCCGTTAGTTAACACCCCCACTATACCTATTTATGTGCCTCGCCATTCCCGGTAAGATCGAACGCATCTCGGGCGACCGGCCGCTGGCGCGGGTCGCCACGGTGGACTTCACCGGCGTCCGCAAGGAGATCAGCCTGGCCTACGTGCCGGACGCGAAAATCGGCGACTACGTCATCGTCCACGTCGGCTTCGCGCTTTCCGTCGTCAACGAGGAGGAGGCCAAGCGCGTCTTCGAGTTCCTGGATGAGATGGGTGAATTGGACGAACTGATCGCGGATGGTCAACGGCCCGCCGACCTGGATGCGCGCCTGGCCGCCGAGGGGGCGCGGGAACAACTGGGGTCGCCGCCTTGGGCCATTGCTGCCTGACCCCGCCAGCGGTTGCTCTCCACCCGGCCATGAAATTCAAGGACGAATACGCGGACCCGGAAGGCGCGCAAAAGTTCGCGCGGCTCCTCCGGGGGATCACCACGCGACCGTGGACGATCATGGAAGTCTGTGGCGGACAGACCCATGCCATCGTCAAATACGGCGTGGACCAGCTCCTGCCGCCCGAGGTGGAGCTCGTTCACGGCCCCGGCTGCCCAGTCTGCGTCACGCCGTTGGAAATCATTGACAAGGCCATCGAGATCGCCGCGCGGCCGGACGTCATCTTTTGCTCGTTCGGCGACATGCTGCGCGTGCCCGGCAGCGGGCGGGACCTGTTCGCCGTGAAGGCGGCGGGCGGGGACGTGCGGATCGTTTACTCCCCGCTGGACGCCGTGAAGCTCGCCGCGCAGAACCCGAACAAGGAAGTCGTCTTCTTCGCCGTCGGGTTTGAAACCACCGCGCCAGCCAACGCGATGAGCGTCTATGCCGCGCGCGAGCAGGGGTTGACCAATTTTTCCATCCTCGTTTCCCACGTCCTCGTGCCGCCCGCGATGGAGGCCGTGTTGTCCGCCCCGGAGAACCGGGTCCAGGGGTTCCTCGCCGCTGGACACGTCTGTGCGGTGATGGGTTATGACGAATACCCACCCATTTCGGAACGACACCACGTCCCTATCGTCGTCACCGGGTTCGAGCCGCTGGATATCCTCCAGGGCGTTTACCTTTGCGTGAAGCAGCTCGAAGAGGGCCGGGCCGAGGTAGAAAACCAGTATTCGCGCTCCGTCACCCGGCAGGGGAACGCGCCGGCGATGGAGATGATGCGCCGGGTTTTCAAGGTCATCCCGCGCAAGTGGCGCGGCATCGGGGAAATCCCGTTCTCCGGGTTCGCCTTGCAGCCCGAGTTCGCCGCGCACGACGCGGAGCGGAAGTTCGGCGTCGCGGACGTTCGCGCCGAGGAGAGCACGGAATGCATCAGCGGCCTCATCATGCAGGGGCTCAGAAAGCCGCACGATTGCTCCGCGTTCGGCACGCGCTGCACCCCGCAACGACCCCTCGGCGCGACGATGGTTTCCAACGAGGGCGCTTGCGCCGCCTATTACCGCTACCGCAAGCACGCGCATCAGGCTGCCCCCGCCGCCGCGGCCTGACCGCTCCGCCATGCAACTCGCGTGTCCGATCCCGATCCGGGATTACCCCACGGTCACGCTCGCCCACGGCGGCGGGGGCAGCCTGATGCGCGAGCTAATCGGGCGGATGTTCGTCGCCGCGTTCGACAACCCGCTGCTCCGCGCCCAGCACGATAGCGCGATCCTCACCCCGACAACCTCACGGGTCGCGTTCACGACGGACTCCTTCGTCGTCAACCCGTTAGAGTTCCCCGGCGGCGACATCGGCAAGCTCGCGGTCTGCGGGACGGTCAACGACCTCGCCATGTCCGGGGCCGTTCCTCGCTGGCTCACCTGCGGGTTGATCCTGGAGGAAGGGCTGCCGATGGAAACGCTCTGGCGCATCGTCCAGTCCATCGCGGCGACCGCCCGCGCGGCCGGCGTGCAGATCGTCACCGGGGACACCAAGGTCGTGGACCGCGGCAAGGGTGACGGCGTTTACATCAATACCGCCGGCGTCGGCGAGATTCCCGAGGGCGTGGACATCGGCCCGCACCGCGTCCGACCCGGGGACGTCATCCTCGTCAACGGCGACGTCGGCCGCCACGGCATCGCCATCATGGCGCAGCGCGAGAGCCTGTCCTTCGAGTCCGAGATCGAGAGCGACTGCGCGCCCCTGTCAGGCAGCGTCGCCGCGCTGCTCGCCGCGGGGATTCCCGTGCGTTGCCTGCGTGACCTGACCCGCGGCGGCCTTGCCAGCGCGCTGGTGGAAATCGCCGAGGGCGCGGGACTTTCACTGACGATCCGCGAAAACGCCGTTGCCGTCCGTGATGACGTCCACGGCGCCTGCGAGATGCTCGGCCTGGACCCGCTCTACGTGGCGAACGAGGGGCGTTTTCTCGCCATCGTCCCGGCGGACCACGCGGACGGGGCGCTGGCCATCCTCCGCCAGCACGGCCCGGCGGACACCGCGCCGGCGCTCGTCGGGGAGGTCGGTCCGCCGGTGGTGCCGGGGCGCGTCACGCTGATTTCCCGCATCGGGGCGCCGCGGGCGCTCGACCTGCTCTCGGGCGAGCAGCTTCCGCGGATTTGTTAACGGCGTCCGCGGGGAAGCAGGTGCGTGCGCCGCAGCAGCGCCTCGTCCGCGAGAAGTTCCCCCGGCCGGCCCCCGGCGGCGACGCGGCCCGCCTGGAAAATGTAACCGCGGTCCGCGATGTCGCCGACCAGCGCGAGATCGTGCGTCGTGGTGATGACCGTGCGAGCGCCGCTGCTTTCCGCCAAAAAATCCCTCATCTCGCCCCGGGTAAAGGGGTCCAGGGACGCGGTCGGTTCATCGAGCAACAGCACCTCGGGCTCGAGCACCAACACGGAGGCCAGCGCGACCCGCTTCTTCTCGCCGCCGGAGAGCCGGTGCGGGGCGCGGTCCCGGAGGTGCTCGACGCCCATCCGCGCCAGGGCCGCGTGAACGCGGTCGAGCAGTTCGCCTTTCGGCCAGCGCAGTTGCAGGGGGCCGAAGGCGACCTCATCGAACACCGTCGGGTTAAACAGTTGCACGTCCGGATCTTGGAACACCATTCCGACACGGCGGTAGAAGCGGAACGCGAACGCCTCCTCGGCGAACGCCCCCTCCGTCAGCTCCTCGCCGTCGAACCGGACCCCGCCGCTCCCGGCGAAGCACAACCCGTCCAGCAACCGCAGCATCGTGGACTTGCCCGAGCCGTTCGCGCCCAGGATCGCCACGCGCTCGCCCCGCGCGATCTCCAGCGACACCCCGGCCAGGGCCGTCACGCCCTCCGGGTAACGGTAGGTGACGTCGCGGACCTGGATTAGCATGGGCGCGTCCTCTACCTCGCCCCCATCCACCCGGCGACGCTCGCCACGAGCAGGAACGCCCCCAGCGCCCACCAGTCCCGTCGCTGCATGTGAAATTCGCCCAGCACGTGCGTTTCCCCGCGGAACCCGCGCGAACGCATGGCGAGGAACACTTCCCCGCTCAGGTGCAAACTCTTCCCGAACAGCACCCCGGCGGTGGCGGTCGCCAGTTGTCGGCGCTCCCGCCCGGCCAGCGGGCCGACGAGACGACTGCGCCGGGCTGCAAACGTTTCCCGCGTCAGCTCGAGCAGGAGGAACCCGTAGCGGGTGGTCATCCCCAAAATTACGACGGCCACGGCCGGCACGCGCAGGACCCGGAGAGCCTTGAGCACGCGCGGCCAAGGCGTGGACAGAACCAGCACCAGCGCTAGAGTCGCGGTCGTTTCCGCGCGCGCGAGCAGCCGGGTCGCCGCCAGCACTCCGGGCGCCGTGATCGGCCAGGGTAACAGCGGCAGTTGGCCCAGCGGCGGGCCGGGCGTCAGGAAAATCGCCGGCAGCGCCAGCGGGCCGGTGAACGCCAGCACGGGCAGCCAGGCGCGGGTCGCCAGCACCCACCCTGGGATGCCCGCGGAGCCCGCCAGCGCGGTGGCCGTGAGGAAAATTCCCAGCACCACCCCCATCGGCCGCGCGCTGACCGCGACGAGGATTAACGCGAAAGCACCGACGACCTTGACGCGCGGGTCCAGGCTTTGCAGCCCGCCTTCACGCTTGGCGATGGCCTCCGCGAGCGTGTCGTGGGCAAGGGCGTCCGACAGCCCGGCGACCGTTCGCTCGATGAACCCCGGCCTAGCCACCGCGACGCACCTCCATCCGTCGCAGGATCAACCCGCCTGCCTGCCACAACGCGATGAGCACGCCGCCGCCGAACGTCGCGGAGAGAATGTAGCCCAGCCGCGGGTCCGGGAGGAACGGCAGGGCGTAACCGGGCATCGGCGCCCTCCACAGGGCGGCGAGCCGCTCCAGCCCGGCCGGCGGCTCCGGCGGGGGCGCCGTGTCGCGCGAGGCCGCGGCGATGCCCCTTCGGGCCTCCGGGTTACGAAAATCGTCCACCCGCCATTCGCCCCACGCCGTGCCCGCTGCGAGCAGCCCGAGCGGGGTCGCGATCATCAGTGCCGCCAACCCGGCCCACAACGGCCGCAGGGCTCCCCGCCGCCGGGGGAAGTTGACGTCTTCCGGCTTCGCTCCCGGTGCGGTC